>NZ_JBEOVY010000091.1:0-22956 GCF_040295745.1 Saccharopolyspora sp. NPDC002686 | reverse complement strand
GTTTATTTTATCAACGTTTTCCAAATTAAATATCTAATTTTAATTTAAACCCGGGGGCCCCGGGGGGGGGGGGGGGCCAACCCGGGGGGGGGCCCCCCCGGCCCCCCCCCCGCCTCGTCGCGTCTGCGTCAGGCCTTGGTGAAGGCGAGGGCCACGTTGTGCCCGCCGAAGCCGAAGGCGTTGTTGATCGCAGCGGTCTGCTCCACGTGCCGCGGCTTGTCGGCGACCACGTCCACCTCGACCTTCGGGTCGAGCTTCTCGAGGTTCCGAGTAGCCGGGATGACACCGTTCTGCAGCGAGAGGATCGTCGCGATGCTCTCCACCGCTCCGGCGCCGCCGACCAGGTGGCCGAGGGAGCCCTTCGGCGCGGTCACCACGGCGCCGTCACCGATGGCGGCGCGCACCGAGTTGGCCTCGCCGACGTCGCCGACCACGGTCGACGTCGCGTGCGCGTTGACGTGCCCGATGTCCGACGGCTCCAGGCCGCCGGTGCGCATCGCCTTGCGCATCGCCGCGATCTGGCCGCGACCGTCCGGCGGGCTGCCGGTGATGTGGTAGGCGTCGGAGGTGATGCCCACGCCCGCCAGCCGGGCGTAGATCCGCGCGCCGCGCGCCTTGGCGTGCTCCGCGCTCTCCAGGATGACCACCCCGGCGCCCTCGCCCATCACGAACCCGTCGCGGTCGACGTCGAACGGGCGGGAAGCCCGCTCCGGGTCGTCGTTGCGGGTGCTCAGGGTCCGGGCCTGGGCGAACCCGGCGATGGTGACCGGGTGGATGCAGGACTCCGCACCACCGGCGACCACCACGTCGGCGTGCCCCTGCTGGATCATGTCGAAGCCCTTGGCCAGGCCTTCGGCGCCCGAAGCGCAGGCCGACGCGGGGGAGTGCACCCCGGCGCGGGCCCGCAGGTCCAGGCTGACCATCGCGGCCGGACCGTTGGGCATCAGCATCGGGACGGTCAGCGGCGAGACCTTCCGCAGCCCGTACTCCTCCAGCAGGTCGTCCTGCTCGAGGAGGGTCTTCGGGCCGCCGATGCCGGTGCCCAGCGCCACCCCGAAGCGGTCCGGGTCGACGTCCTCGGAGTCGTCGGTGGGCCGCTCGAAACCGGCGTCCGCCCACGCCTCGCGGGCGGCGATGACGGCGATCGCCTCGCAGCGGTCCATCCGCCGCAGCTGCACGCGCGGCAGGACCTCGGACGGATCGACCGCCAGCGGCGCGCCGATCTTGGCGGGCAGCTCGAAGCGGTCGACCCACTCCTCCTCGAGGCGCTTGATGCCGGTCGCGCCGGTCAGCAACCCGTCCCAAGTGGACGCGACGTCGCCGCCCAGCGGCGTCGTCGCGCCCAGCCCGGTGATGACGACTTCGGTCGTCATGCGTTCTTGGCGATGTAGTCCACCGCATCACCGACGGTCTTGAGGTTGGCCAGCTCGTCGTCCGGGATCTTCACGCCGAACTTGTCCTCGGCCTGCACGGCGATCTCGACCATGGACAGCGAGTCGATGTCCAGGTCGTCGACGAAGGACTTGTCGACGGACACGTCAGCGGCGTCGACACCGGCGACCTCTTCGACGATGCCGGCCAGACCCTTGGTGATTTCCTCGTTGGACACGGGTGTTTCCTTCCTGGTACTTGCGTTCCTCACCGCCGGCCTGCGGCCTGCGGCAGCTGGGGGTCAGGGGCAGACGGCGACCTGGGCGGAGTACGACAGCCCGGCCCCGAAGCCCACGAGCAGCATCACGTCCCCGCTGGAGATCTCCCCAGCACCCCGCATGTGGTCGATGGCCAGCGGGATGGACGCGGACGACGTGTTGCCGGAGTAGACGATGTCACGCGCGAGCACGAGGTCTTCACGCGCACCCTGGCTCTGCAGCTTCTTGGCGATGGCCTCCACGATCCGCAGGTTCGCCTGGTGCGGCACCAGGACGTCCACATCGGACAGCTTCAGACCAGCGGCTTCGACCGCGCGAGCGGCGACCGGAGCGATCTGGGTGGTCGCCCACCGGAAGACCGCCTGGCCTTCCTGGTAGATGTACTTGCCGTCGCGCAGGTAGATGGTGTCGACCAGGTCACCGGCGCTGCCCAGCGCGCTGGGGCCGATCTCGGGTTCGTCGGACGGGCCGACCACGGTCGCACCCGCGCCGTCGGCGAAGATGATGCAGTTCCCGCGGTCCTCCCAGTCGATCCACTCCTGGAACCGCTCGGAGCCGATCACCAGCACGTTCCGGGCCGAACCGGCGCGCACCGCGTCCGACGCGACGGACAGCGCGTAGACGAACCCGGCGCAGGCGGCGTTGACGTCGAAGGCGCCCTGGGCCTTGATGCCGATCTGGTCGGCGACCTGGGCCGCGGCGTTGGGGATGCCGCCCGGCATGGTGCAGGTCGCCACGATCACCTGGTCGATGTCGGCGGGCGTGAGACCCGCGTCGGCGACGGCCTTGGAGCCGGCCTCGGCGGCCATGTTCACCACGGTCTGGTTCTCGTCGCCGAGGCGGCGGTGGACGATCCCGACGCGCTGGCGGATCCACTCGTCGTTGGTGTCGACCAGCTTGGCCAGGTCGTGGTTGGTGACGATCCGGTTGCCCTGGGTGCTGCCGAAGCCGAGCAGGCGGGTGCCCGCCGGAGCGGCGTTCTGGGCGATGCGGGGCTTGGTCACTCGTCGCTCCCGAGCAGTTCGGCGACCTTGTCCAGGTCGGCGGGGGTCTTCAGAGCGACGGTCTTGACGCCCTTGAGTTCGCGGCGCACCAGGCCGCTGAGGGTGCCTGCGGGCGGGAACTCCACGACGGCCTCGACGCCCTGCTCGGCCAGCGCCGCCATGCAGCTGTCCCAGCGGACCGGGCTGGTCACCTGGGAGACCAGGCGGCGCACGATCTCGGCCGCGTCGGTGACCACCGCGCCGTCGGCGTTGGACAGCAGCGGCAGCGCGGCATCGCTCGAGCTGACCTGCTCGGCGTGCTTGGCCAGGGTGTCCTGCGCGGGCGCCATGAAGCGGGTGTGGAAGGCACCGGCGACCGGCAGCGGCCGGACGCGGGCCCCGGCGGGCGGTTCGGCGGCGAGCTGCTCGAGCGCGGACAGGCGGCCGGCGGCCACGATCTGACCTGCGCCGTTGCGGTTGGCCGGGTCCAGGCCGAGGTGCTCCAGGTGGGTCACCACGTCGTCGGCTTCGCCGCCGAGCACGGCGGACATGCCGGTCGGCTCCAGCGCGCACGCCGCGGCCATCTCCCGGCCGCGGACCGCGGCCAGCGCCACGGCGTCATCGGAGCTCAGCGCACCGGCGACCGCTGCGGCGGCCAGCTCGCCGACGGAGTGCCCGGCGACCGGGGTGCCCTCCGGCACGGTCACGCGGCGGCGCAGCTCCTCGCCGGCGATCAGCGACAGCGCCACCACCAGCGGCTGGGTGACCGCGGTGTCCTTGATCTCCTCGGCCTCCGCGGTGGTGCCGAGTCGGATCAGGTCCAGGCCGGTCAGCTCGGACCAGGCGCCGAGGCGTTCGGCGACGCCGTCCAGCTCTAGCCACGGGTTGAACATCCCTGGGGTCTGGGACCCCTGTCCAGGGGCGAGAAGCGCGATCACCCTTGCTACTGAACACGCCGCGGTGCGATCGGAGTGATGCCGGGACGGACGAAGTCCGGAGCGCAAAGTTGTGGGGTGTCTACAAGCGCCGAACGCGCCCGGCCCGGTGCGGGGGTGAATCGTTGTCGGGCGTGTCCGGTCGGTGACTCACCGGTCAACGGCGGTAAACCCCTGGTACCGGGCGTGACCGCGGTGTCACCAGAGGCCGTGCGCCTTGGCCAGCCTGCCGACCGCCAAGCCCACCCGCAGCACGTGCGCGTCGCGGGCGTTGGAGGGCGTGCGACCGGTGAGTTCCGCCACCCTGCGCAGCCGGTACCGGACGGTGTTGGGGTGCACGTACAGCTGCCGCGCGCAGTTCTCCAGTACGCCGCCGACCTCGAGGTAGGTGTCGACGGTCTCCATCAGGGAACCGCCGGCGTCCACCAGCGGCAGCACGATCCGCTCGACCAGCTGCCGCTCGGCCTCCGGGTCGCCGGCCAGCGCCCGCTCGGGCAGCAGGTCGCCGGAGGGCACCGGGCGCGGTGCGGTCGGCCAGGCCACCACGGCCCGCAGCGCGGACATCGCGTCCGCGGCCGAGCGGTGCGCCTCGGCCAGGCTCGGCGCGGTCGGTCCGACGACCACCGGGCCCTCGTCGAACGCCTCGGACAGCCGCAGCGCCGTCTCCTCGGTGGACCGGCCGTCTTCGGTGCTGCCGAAGACGAGCACCAGCCGGGAGCCCTGCACGCCGAGCAGCACCGGGCAGCCGACCCGCGCCGCGCGGCTGCGCACCTGGTAGACGATGGTCGGCGGGTCGTCGGACGGGGCGTTGCCGACCAGGACGGTCGCCTCGGAGGAGGGCTCCCAGCCCAGCGCAGCGGCCCGCGACAGCAGTGATTCCTCGGCGTCGCCGCGCACGATCCCGTCGACGACCAGCGCCTCCAGCCGCGCGTCCCACGCACCGCGTGCCTCGGCGGCGGCGGCGTAGGAGGTCGCGGCGGCGAAGGCGATCTCGCGGGTGTAGCGCAGGATCGACTCGGTCAGCAGGGTGCGCTCGTACTGCTCGTCGGCCAGCTCCGGGAGCTGCTGCTCGAACACGTCGATCGCAACCCGCACCAGCTCCAGCGTCTGCCGCAGGCTGACCCAGCGGGACAAGTCGCGCGGGGCGGCGCGGAACGCCTCTGCGGTCAGCCGGATCGCCTCGGTCGGGTCCTGCAGCCAGGCCACGAAGTTGGACACGCCGGTCTGGGTCACCAGCAGCACGCTGGCGCGCTGGTCGGCGGGCAACCGGCGGAACCACGGCAGCCGCTGCTCCATCGCGCTGACGCTGGACCCGGCCAGCCCGCCCGAAGCGCGCTCCAGGCGGCGGAGCGTGGCGGCCGAGATCTGCCGCTGCGTACCGGTATCCCGCTCACCTGCGCGTTCGGTACTCATGACTCCAGAATCGCACGCCGTCGATCAGCGGTGGCGGGCACCGGTTCGCCGGTGCGGGCGGGCTCACATCCCCGGCTGCGTTGACCCCGGGTGATTTTCTTTAATCCATTCGGGGAATCAATTCCCCCTTTCGAGTCGGGCTTTCGGTTTGTCGATTCGCCGACTAGAGGAAACGATCACCCACTAACGTCGCCCGTCGGCTTTTCCGAGGTGAAATCGTGGATACCTTGCAAACAGGGCTGGCCCAGGCCTGGGCCGCCATCGCCACATTCGTGCCGAAGCTCTTCATGTTCCTGATCATCCTGCTCATCGGATGGCTGATCGCCAAGGCGATTTCGAAAGCCATTCAGGTGCTCTTCGTGCGGCTCGGGTTCAACCGGCTGCTCAAGCGCGCCGGCCTGGCCGACATGACGGCCAAGTCGCAGGTCGATCTCGGCGGCCTGCTGATCAAGGTCGTCTACTACTTCGTCCTGCTGATCTTCCTGCAGCTCGCGCTCGGCGCCTTCGGCCCGAACCCGGTCAAGGACCTGATCGACCAGATCGTGCTGTTCCTGCCGCGCGTGCTCGTCGCGATCGTGCTGGTGCTGGTGGCCGCCGCGGTCGGCCGCGTGGTCGGCGACCTGGTGCGCGGCGCCCTGGGCGGCCGCCCGATCGGCGGCGTGCTGAGCAAGATCACCTTCGGCTTCATCGTCGCCCTCGGCGTGATCGCCGCGCTGAACCAGATGGGCATCGCGCTCACCGTGACCACCCCGATCCTGGTGACCGTGCTGGCCACCATCGGCGGTGTGATCGTCGTCGGTGTCGGCGGCGGTCTGATCGGCCCGATGCAGCAGCGCTGGGGGAAGTGGCTGAGCGGCGTGGAAGCGCAGTTCGGCACCGCCAACGGCAGCAAGAAGAACGGCGCGGAACCGGCCCCGGAGCCGACGAATCCGCACACCAGCGGACTCTGATCCGCCGGAAAGCCGAATGGTCGGGACTCACCCGTTGGGTGGGTCCCGACCATTTTCACGCACTTGGCCGTGGTCGCCCGGATTCGATGGCGACACCATGGAGGAACGGATCAAGCCAGGAGAGTGATCAGGTTGGCATTGCCCCTCGTCTGGCTGGCGGACGCGCTGCGCGCGGCAGGGCTGACGGTGGTCGAAACCGACGGCTGGCGGGAGCGCACCGCCACCTCGGGGCCGCAGCCGGCACCGGTCGGCGTGCTCGAGCACCACACCGCCACGCCTGCTTCTCGCGAGAACCCAGCACCGAGCGTTCAACTCTGCATCGACGGTCGCCCCGACCTGGCCGGACCGCTCTGCCACGCGGTGATCGGCTTCGACGGGGTGGTGCACATGATCGCCGCCGGCCGCGCCAACCACGCGGGCGAGGCGAAGGCCTCCGGTCCCAACCCGGAAGGCGACGGCAACACCCTCTACGTCGGCTTCGAGTGGGACTACCAGGGCGTCGACCAGGGGCCGAGCCCGGAGCAGTACTCGGCGGCGCTGAAGGCGACCCGCGCGGTGCTCGACCACCTGGGCCGCCCGATGGACGCCGCGCGCGGTCACAAGGAGACCAGCACCACCGGCAAGATCGACCCCGGTCACGTCGACATGGACCGGTTCCGCGCCGATCTCGGGAACAAGGACCAGGAGGACCAGATGACCCCGGACCAGGACGCGATCCTCCGGCGGCTGGAGCAGGAGCTGCTCGGCCCGCGCGGACCGAACGGCGAGATCCAGGGCTGGCACACCGAGGTCGGGCCGCGCACCGTCGTCGCGATGCTCGTCGACCTGGTGAACACCGTGGTGGGCAAGCAGCAGGCGCCGCAGATCCCGGCGCAGGCGGGGGCCGCGGACCCGGAGGCGATCAAGAAGGCGTTCCAGGCGATGCCGCCGGACCAGGCGGCACCGCTGCTGGCGGAGCTGGTCCGGATCCAGCAGGCCCGCCAGCTCACCCCGGAGCAGCACGCCGCCCAGCAACCCCAGCAGTAGGGATCAGGACGAGAGCCCCGTCGTGCCGACCAGGTGCGGCGGGGCTTCTTCGTTCGGGGAGCCGCTCAGCGGATCAGACGTCGCGGGCGGTGCGGCGCTGGGCTCGCTTGTCCCGCTGGTCCAGCAGCCGCTTGACCAGCGCGGGCTGCTGCTTCAGGGCTTCGGGCTCGTCCAGCAGGCGGTTCAGCCGCTGGTAGTAGCGGTTCGGGGAGAACCCGAAGCGCTCCTGGATGACCCGCTCCTTGTTGCCCTGGTACTGCCAGTGCTCGAGCTCGAACGCGAGGATGGCGTGATCGGTGTCGTTCATCCGGCGTCCCCTCCTCGAGCTGCTGATCGAGTCTACCGGCGCCTGCACGCCTGTTCGATCGGCCATCCGAGGGCGTTGCTCACACCGCCGCTCCCGCACCCCTGCGGCGCATCGAGAGCAGGAGCCCGGCCAGCGCTGATCCGGACAGCAGCACCACCAGCCCGCACACGCCCGGCCAGCCGAAGTGCGCGAAAGCCCGCACCCCGAGCCAAGATCCGGCGCTGCCGCCGAGGTAGGCGCAGGTCATGTAGGCCGTGTTGAGCCTGCTGCGGGCTTCCGGGCGCAACGCGTAGATCCGCACCTGGTTGGCGACCATGCCCGACTGCATCGCGACGTCGAGCACCAGCGTGCCCAGTACGAGGGACACCAGTCCCACCGCCCCGCCGAAGCTGCCGACGGCGAGCAGCGCGGCCGACGTGATCGTGCCGATCGTGCACACCAGGTTGACGGCGTCCGGACCCCGCCGATCCGCTTGGCGGCCGGCGATCGGAGTGCAGACCATGGTCGCCGCGCCGACCACCGCGAGCGCTCCGACGGCCGGTGCGCCGAGCCCGTAGACCGGACTGGTGAGCAGCAGGGCCACCCCGGTCCAGACGGCGGTGAAGCTCCCGAACACCATCGCCTGGTAGAAGCAGGAACGCCGCAGTTCGGGCTCGGTGCGGAGCAGCTGCAGCGATTCGCCGAGCAACGCCGGATAGCGCTGCGCCGACGGAGGTTCCGTGCTCGGCAGCGCGCACGCCAGGACGACGGCCACGATCAGGACGAGCGCCGCGGACACCAGGTACGGAGCCCGCCACCCGAGCCACTCGCCGAGCGAACCGCCGAACGCGCGGGATAGCAGCATCCCGCCGATCGACCCGCTCAGCAGCGTCCCGATGACCGCGCCGCGGCGGTGCTCGCCCGCCAAACCGGCGGCGAACGGGCTGATCAGGGGTGCGATCACGTTCGTGGTGCCGATCAGGGCGCTCGCTGCCACGAGCGGTGGCAGCGCGGGAGCCGCTGCGGCCGTCAGCAGGCCGAGGCCGGTGATGGCGAGCAGGGACGTGATCAGCAGCCGGTGCGGGACGCGGTCGCCGAGCGGCACCAGCAGGAAGATGCCGATCGAATAGCCGAACTGCACGGCCGTCGCGACCATGGCAGCCGCGTCGACGGGGACGCCCAGGCCGGTGGCGACCAGGGGGCTGATCGCCTGCGGGAAGTAGATGTTGCCAACGCTGATCCCGCAGGTCAGGGACAGCAGCAGGACGAGAGCGCGGTTCATCGGTCGAGCCCGTGGTCACGTGGGGCGTCGGATCTGCGCACCAGGAGAAGATCCAGGGCGCTTCGGTCGCCGTGCAACCGGTTTTCGCGCCAGGAGCCGATGTGACGCGACGCACGTATTGGCGCGGGAACAGATCAGCAGGCGCACGATGTTGCGCAGAACGAACGAAGTCGTGCGCTCCGGGGCTCGGTGAAAATCCGAACCGGCGGTAACAGTCCGCGAACCGGCGCCTCGCCCCGCGAGGTGTCGGCCGATCCGGTGGAATTCCGGAACCGACGGTGAAAGTCCGGATGAGAGGCAGCGCACGGGTCGACCGGGGTAGGGCTGTCGGTGTCGGCAGGTGTCCGCTCCGGGCTGCCCGCATACCCCGGTGCGCACGTCGCAGGTGGGAGGAGCGGGCGTGCAGGCTGTCGCGGAATGGGTGCTCGGCAACGGGATCACCGTGCTGGGCCAGCAGATCTCGTGGGCGGAACTCGTCGGGCAGCTGTGCGCCCTGGCAGTGGTCTTCCTCGCCCAGCGCAGGACCTTGGCTACCTGGCCGGTGCAGGTCTCGGCGACGGTGCTGCTGTTCGCCGTCTACGCCTCGGCGCACCTGGGCGGGCTGGCCGTCCGGCAGGTGATGATCCTGCTGATCTCGATCTACGGTTGGTGGGCGTGGAACCGCCGCAGCGACCCGGTCTACGGCGTCGTGGTGCGCAAGGCTTCCGTCGTGGAGCGGCTCGTGCTGGTCGGTGCGCTGGCCATCGGCACGTCCGCGTTCGCGCTGCTGCTGTCCGCATTGGACGCCTCGTGGGCGCCGTGGCCGGACTCCTGGATCTTCATCGGCACTCTGGTCGCGTTCTGGGCGCAGGGGCGCGGTCTTGTCGAGTTCTGGCTGGTCTGGTTGGCCGTGGACGCGGTGGGCGTCCCGCTGCAGATCGCGTCCGGCCTGCACTTCAGTGCGGCGATCTACGTGGTCTTCGCCGCCCTGGTGATCCACGGTTGGTGGAGCTGGAACCGCACGGCCCGCGTGCAACGCGCTCGGCAGAGCGTCGCCGTGGAGGCCTGAACGAACACGAAAGTGCCTTCACCGCTTGACTCCTGACGTTCGGCGGTGGTGGATGCGAGTCGTCGCACATCGCCGAAAGGGGTCGAAATGGGGCGTCTCGCGCGCAGCGCGGTGGTTCCGCTGGCGGTCGGTGCTCTGCTCGTGACGCCGGTGGCGTCCGCGCAGGAGCGGACCGCTGCACCGACGACGGGTTTCGAGCAGACCGACGGCAGCCGGTGGACGACACCGGAGGAGGAGACCGAGTTCCTGCAGGCCGTTGACGAGGCCAGCCAGCAGGTTTCGGTCGAGCAGATCGGCAAGACCAAGCAGGACCGCCCGCTGCGGTTGGTCCGCGTCGGCGCTCGGGGAGCGCGCACCGCAGTGCTGTTCACCTGCTCGCAGCACGGCGACGAGCCCTCCGGCCGCGAGGCCTGCCTGAGCACCATCCGCGATCTCGGGCTGTCCGAAGACCCGGAGGTGCGCAAGTTCCTGAGCACCACGAGCGTGCTGTTCGTGCCGAACGCCAACCCGGACGGCAACGTCGCCAACACCCGCGGCAACGCCGACGGCGTGGACATCAACCGCGACCACATCGCGCTGAACACGCCGGAAGCGCAAGCCGTGGCGGAGGTGATCCGCGACGAGCGGCCCGACGTGGTGCACGACCTGCACGAGTACGGCGCCAAGCCGCCTTACTACGTCAAGGACCTCCTCGCGCTGTGGCCGCGCAACCTCAACGCCGCCGAAGGCGTGCACGACGAGTCGGAGCGGTTGTCCGAGGAGTACGTCCGGCCCGCGGTCGAGGACACCGGGTTCTCCACCGGCATCTACGGCATCTGGACGGACCCGGAGACCGGTGAGCCGGTCAAGCAGGTCGCCGGCGACGGGCAGGAGCGGATCCTGCGCAACACCATCGGCGTCAAGAACGCTCTCGGCCTGCTGGTGGAAACCCGCGTCGACCCGCTCACCGACGAGGAGAAGGCCGATCCGGCGGTCAACAACCGCCGCCGCGTCGACTCCCACCGCACCGGGGTCGCGGCCACGCTGCGGATGATGTCCGAGCGCCGCGCCGAGATCGCGACCGCGACCGCTACCGCCCGGCAAGCGGGTCTGCTCGGCCAGGGGCCGATCTACTTCGACGGTGCGGACAACGAGGCTCCGAGCCAGGTCGACGAGAACCCGCCGTGCGCGTACGGCCTGACGGCGGACCAGTTCGGTGCGGTGCGCGACAAGCTCGACCTGCACGGCGTGCGCAGCACACCCGGCCCGGACGGCGGGCGAGTGGTGCCGATGCGTCAGGAGGCCCGCTCGCTGGTCGCCCTCCTGCTCGACTCCCGCGCGCAGTTCCACATCGCCGAAGGCCGACCGCTGTCCTGCTGAGCCGTCCGGTGCTCCGCCGAGCCGCAGTTTCAATTGAAACTGCGGATCTCGTGAGGGGCCAGGCGCAGTTTCAATTGAAACTGCGGTCCACGGAGTGAGATGGGCGTAACCGGTCAGAGTCGGCTGATGACGGCTTCGGTGACGCCTTCGGTGCCGCATTCGGGGGTGCCGTCCGGACGCAACCGGACGGCACCTCCGGCGTATGCGGACTCGACCGCCGCCTCGATCCGCCGTGCGGTGGCGGTGGCCCCGACGTGTTCCAGCAGCATTGCTGCGCTGCGGATTTGCGAGGTCGGGTTGGCCCGGCCGGTTCCGGCGAGCGACGGGGCGCTGCCGTGCACGGGCTCGAAGTAGGCCGCGGTGCCGCCGATGTTGCCCGACGGGCACATGCCCAGCCCGCCGACCGTCGCCGCACCCAGGTCGCTGAGCATGTCGCCGACGAAGTTCTCGGTGACCAGCACGTCGAAGTGCGCCGGATCGGCCACCAGGTCGTGCGCGGCGGCGTCGGTGTAGCGGTGGTCCGCTTCGACGTCCGGGTACTGCACGGCGATCTCGTCGAAGATCGCGCGGAAGAACGCGAAGCTGCGCAGCACGTTGCTCTTGTCCACGCAGGTCACCCGCTGCACGCCGTCCTTCGGCGCACCGGAGCGCTTGCGCGCCAGCTCGAAGGCGAACCGGACGATCCGCTCGACGCCGACGCGGGTCATCAGCAGCTGATCGCTGGCCGCGTGGTCGTTGCGCACCCCGCTGCCGCGCGAGAGGTACAAGCCCTCGGTGTTCTCGCGGACGATCACGTAGTCGATCGGTGAACCGGTCTCCCGCACGCCCGGCAGCAGCCGGACCGGCCGCACGTTGGCGTAGGTGTCCAGCCCGTTGCGCAGCACGCCGCCCAGCACACCGGCCTCCGTGCCGTCCGGATGCCGCACCTCGGGCAACCCGACCGGACCTTTCAGCACGGCGTCGTAGGTGGTCCGGAACCGCTCCAGCGCGCCTTCGGCCAGCGGTGCGCCGGTTTCGGTGAAGGTCCGCGCCCCGCCGGGTTCGTCGACGAACTCGATCGAGATCCCGTCGGCGTCCGCCGCGGCGGCCAGGACCTCCCGTGCGCTGCCCACCAGTTCGGGGCCGATTCCGTCGCCGTCGATGCATGCCACCCGCATCCGGGCAGTATGGATCATCCGGACAGCAGTATTACCCGGTGGCCATGCGCGAGCTCCGGCCGCGACGGCTCCGACATGACTACCGGGTCCTGCCGTACGTCTCGAAGCCGGGCGCCCCGGCGACGACGGCGGCCAGCTTCGTCACCCAGGACCGGGACCCGGGCCTCCACGCGGTCTGACCCGCGGGGGCACCTCCGCTGCGGAGGTGCCCCCGCGTTCCGCTCGATCAGGCGAGGCCGGAGTCCGACGTCTGCGGTCCGGCGGCCTGGACGTCGTCCAGGCGGTAGCGGCGGGTCGCCTCGACGACCGCGGACCTGTCCACCTGGCCGGTGCGCGCCAGCGCGGCCAGCGTCGCGACCACAGTGGACTCCGCGTCGACCAGGAACACCCGTCGCGCGGCCGGGCGGGTGTCGGAGAACCCGAACCCGTCCGCACCCAGGCTCACCATGTCGCCCGGTACCCACGGCCGGATCAGGTCCGGCACCGCGCGCATCCAGTCGCTGACCGCGACGACCGGCCCTTCGGCCTGCGACAGCGCTCGCGTCACGTGCGGCACCTGCGGTTCGGCCTCCGGGTGCAGCAGGTTGTGCCGGTCGGCGGCCTCGGCTTCGCGCCGCAGCTGCGACCAGGACGTCGCCGACCACACGTCGGCCTGCACGCCCCACTCCTCGGCGAGCATCTGCTGCGCCTTCAGCGCCAGCGGCATGGTCACGCCCGAGGTGAGGATCTGGGCCTTCGGCCCCTCCCCGCCGGGAGCGGCCTGGTAGCGGTACAGGCCGCGCAGCAGCCCGTCGACGTCCAGCCCGGACGGCTCGGCCGGCTGCTGGTACGGCTCGTTGTAGATGGTCAGGTAGTAGAAGACGTTCTCGGCGTCCTCGCCGTACATCCGCCGCAGGCCGTCCTTGACGATGTGCGCCACCTCGAACGCCCACGCCGGGTCGTAGGCGACCACCGCCGGGTTCGTCGCCGCGAGCAGCTGCGAGTGCCCGTCGGCGTGCTGCAGGCCCTCACCGGTCAGCGTGGTCCGCCCGGCGGTCGCGCCGAGCACGAACCCGCGGGCCATCTGGTCGGCGGCGGCCCAGAAGCCGTCACCGGTGCGCTGGAAGCCGAACATCGAGTAGAAGATGTAGATCGGGATCATCGGCTCGCCGTGCGTGGCGTAGCTGCTGCCCGCCGCGGTGAACGACGCGGTCGACCCGGCCTCGTTGATGCCCTCGTGCAGGATCTGCCCCTGCTCGCTCTCCCGGTAGGCCAGCATCAGCTGGTAGTCCACCGGCGTGTAGAGCTGGCCGAGCGGGTTGTAGATCTTCTGCGACGGGAACATCGAGTCCATGCCGAACGTGCGCGCCTCGTCCGGGATGATCGGCACGATCCGCGGCCCGATCTCGGGGTCCTTGGCGAGGTCCTTGAGCAGCCGGACGAACGCCATCGTGGTGGCGACTTCCTGCTTGCCCGAACCCCGCTTGATCACCTCGTAGACCTTGTCGCCGGGCAGCACCAGCGGCTTGGCCTTGGTCCGCCGCTCCGGCAGGTACCCGCCCAGCTGGCGGCGCCGGTCCTGCAGGTACTGGACCTCCGGCGCGTCCTGGCCGGGGTGGTAGTACGGCGGCAGGTAGGGGTCGAGCTGGTCGTCGGAGATCGGGATCCGCAGGCTGTCCCGGAACTGCTTCAGGTCGTCCAGGGTCAGCTTCTTCATCTGGTGGGTGGCGTTGCGGCCCTCGAAGTGCGGGCCGAGGCCGTACCCCTTGATCGTCTTGGCCAGGATGACGGTCGGCTGGCCGTGGTGCTCGGTGGCCGCCTTGTACGCCGCGTAGATCTTGCGGTAGTCGTGCCCGCCGCGGCGCAGGCCCCAGATCTCGTCGTCGGAGAGGTGCTTGACCATGTCCTTGGTGCGCGGGTCGCGGCCGAAGAAGTGCTCCCGGACGAACGCCCCGTCGTTGGCCTTGTAGGTCTGGTAGTCGCCGTCCGGGGTGGTGTTCATCAGGTTGACCAGCGCGCCGTCGCGGTCGGCGTGCAGCAGCGCGTCCCACTCGCGGCCCCAGATCACCTTGATCACGTTCCACCCGGCGCCGCGGAAGAACGCCTCCAGCTCCTGGATGATCTTGCCGTTGCCGCGCACCGGCCCGTCCAGCTGCTGCAGGTTGCAGTTGATCACGAAGGTGAGGTTGTCCAGACCGTCGTTGGCGGCCACCTGGAGCAGGCCGCGCGATTCGGGCTCGTTCATCTCGCCGTCGCCGAGGAACGCCCACACCCGCTGCTGGCTGGTGTCCTTGATGCCGCGGTCGTGCAGGTAGCGGTCGAACCGGGCCTGGTAGATCGCGTTCATCGGGCCCAGGCCCATGGAAACGGTGGGGAACTCCCAGAAGTCCGGCATCAGCCGCGGGTGCGGGTAGGACGGCAGTCCGCCGCCGGGGCCGGCGTGCGAGTACTCCTGGCGGAACCCGTCGAGCTGGTCGGCGGACAGCCGGCCTTCGAGGAACGCGCGGGCGTAGATGCCGGGGGAGGCGTGGCCCTGGATGTAGAGGTGGTCGCCGCCGCCGGGGTGGTCCTTGCCGCGGAAGAACCAGTTGAACCCGACCTCGTAGAGGCTGGCCGAGGACGCGAACGACGAGATGTGGCCGCCCACGCCGACGCCCGGGCGCTGCGCGCGGTGCACCATCATCGCCGCGTTCCACCGCATCCAGGCCCGGTAGCGGCGTTCGGTCTCCTCGTCGCCGGGGAACCAGGGTTCCTGCTCGGTGGCGATGCTGTTGACGTAATCAGTGCTGGTCAGCGACGGGACGCCGACGCCGCTCTCGCGGGCTCGCTGCAGCAGGCGCAGCATCAGGTAGCGCGCTCGTTGCTGCCCGTGGCCCGACAGCACCGAGTCGAAGGACTGCAGCCACTCCTGGGTCTCCTCCGGATCGATGTCCGGCAGGTGGGAGGCGAGACCGTCCCGGATGACCCGAACCCGCTGGGTGGGGGCGGCACCGGAGTCGTTGTTGAGCGGGGACAAAGGGAACTCCTCGACTGCGTCGTGGCGGTGGCGGGGTGTTCGAACAGTGACTTCGAACACTGTCATCGTCCCCCATTTCGGCCACCGATGCGCACACCTGCGGCGGCCGTGCCGCGAACCAGGCTTTTGGTGGTGGATTTCCCGGTCTACAGTCAGTGGCCTGACCGCTGCTGCGGCGTGTCGTGCCGCCAGCAGTTGCGCCGATGGTGGTTCGCAGTGTTCGCTATCGGCCATATCTGGAAGACGTGCGGCACCACGCGGGTGTCGCACCTGTGCATTGGAGGAGTGAGCAAACCGTGGTCGCCGCGGGAGACGCCGGTAAAGGCGAAGCCGACGTCGCCGAGAGGCTCGACATCGAGCCCGAGATGGTTGTTCAGGAAATCGGCTGGGAAGAGGATGTCGACGATGATGTCCGGGCCGCGATCGAGGAACGTTGCGGGAGCGAACTCCTCGACGAGGATGCCGACGAAGTGGTCGATGTCGTGCTGCTGTGGTGGCGCGAAGACGACGGCGACCTGACGGACACGCTTCTCGACGTCATGACGCCGCTGTCCGACGACGGGGTCATCTGGGTGCTGACCCCGAAGACCGGCCGGGATGGATCGGTCGACCCGGCCGACATCACGGAGGCAGCGTCGACGGCGAACCTGGCCCAGACGGCCAACGTGACCGTCAGCGACAGCTGGAAGGCAACGAGGCTGGCCTACCGGTCCAGCAAGGCCAAGCGCTGACGATCGACGAGTTCCAGCACGTGGGCACCGGTGGAATCCATCGGTGCCCACGTGCGTCTCGTCGGTGTAGGTTCGGCGGTGACAAGGTCACGTCGAACAGGAGGGTTCGCCCATGACGGTCGAGGTCGGTGCGCAGGCGCCGGACTTCACTCTGCCGGACTACAACAAGGAAAAGGTCTCGCTGGCCGATTTCCGCGGCAAGAAGAACGTCCTGCTGGTCTTCTACCCGTTCGCGTTCAGCGGGGTGTGCCAGGGCGAGCTCTGCCAGGTCCGGGACGACCTCAGCGATTTCCAGAACGATGACGTCCAGGTGCTGGGCGTGTCGGTCGACTCCCCGTTCGCGCTGAAGGCGTGGGCGGACAAGGAGGGCTACACCTTCCCGCTGCTGTCGGACTTCTGGCCGCACGGTGAGATCGCCAAGGCCTACGGCGTGTTCAACGAGGCGGCCGGCATGGCCAACCGCGGCACGTTCTTGATCGACACCGAGGGCAAGGTCCGCTTCGCCGAGGTGAACCAGCCGGGCGAGGCCCGCGACCAGAACGTCTGGAAGAAGGCTCTGGCCGAACTCACGGCCTGATCCGGTTCTGGAGGTGGCCGACCGGGTGCCCGGATCGCCCGAACCGACGGGTAAGGTGTCGGCGGTGATCAACCGGGCCCCCGGCCCGGCCGGCCACCACCCAGGGCGCATAGCTCAGCGGAAGAGCACTTGCCTTACAAGCAAGGGGTCGTAGGTTCGAACCCTACTGCGCCCACTCCTTCGATCTGGTGTTGATTCGGATCGAGCGCCCCCGCGACTTCTTCCACCGGTTGGGCGCCGATGCCGAGGTCGGGTTGCTCGCCACCTACCGCTCCTGCACCTGGATCCACGAGTACGTCTTCCCGGGCGGGATGCTGCCCTCGCCGGAAGAGGTGGGGAGCGGTCGCCAGGGGTGATGAGATCGCCTTCGCGCAGCTCTACGACCACATCGCGGACCCGGTGTTCGGCCTGGTGCAGCGCATCGTGCGCGATGCGGCGCAGTCCGAGGGGGTCACGCAGGAGGTGCTGGTGACCTACCACCGCGGGTACACCTACCGGCAGGCCGCGGGGCTGTGCGGGACGGTCTGATCAGCCTGCGCGACTGCTTGGGGTGGCTCGACGAGCACGGATCCGGCGACTGGTGCCTGCGCGGTGGGCGCCTCGACGACGTCGTGATGCCGCTGCCTGCCTGAGCACCCGTCCCGACCGGCATGGATCAGCTGGAGGCAGGACATGTTCGCCGAGATGCGGTGCTCGAAGCGGGAAGCTGTCGCCGCCGCAGCGGTTCTCATCGGCGCAGTGCTGGTGGTCGCGGTGATCGGGTCGATTGCCGCGGCCACGTCCGCCGAGCAGTACGCGTCGCTGCAGCAACCGCCATGGGCCCCGCCTCCGTGGTTGTTCGGCCCGGTGTGGACGGTCCTGTACGCCTTGATGGCGGTCGCCGGGTGGCGTGCTTGGTGCGCCGGGCCGGGCCGGTCGCGAGGCCCCGCCATGGCTTGGTACGGGGTGAACCTGGTGCTCAACGCGGCGTGGACGCCGTTGTTCTTCGTCGCGGGCCAGCGCCCGTCGGCGTTGTTCGAGATCGTCCTGCTCGACGTCGTGATCGTGGTGACTGCGGTGCTGTTCTGGCGGCGAGATCGGTTGGCGGGGGTGCTGCTGTTGCCCTACCTGGCTTGGACGCTGTTCGCCACGGCGCTCAACGCGTCGATCGTGGCGCTGAACTGACCGCTGGCGTCACGGTTGTCCGCGGTCGGCGCGGAACTGCGCGTTGGCCGCGTCGACGTCGACGATCGGGGCGGGATAGCCGAGGCGGTCGAGGTCGGCTGGGTCGATGCGCCGCGGGTCGTGCAGCGCCTTCGCGGGCAGGCTGCGCAGTTCCGGGACGTAGCGGCGGATGTACTCGCCGGTCGGGTCGTACCGCTCGGCTTGGCGGACGGGGTTGAGCACCCGGTTCGGGCGGGTATCGGTGCCGGTGCCCGCCATCCACTGCCAGTTCATGTTGTTGTTGGCGATGTCGCCGTCCACCAGCAGGTCGAGGAAGTGCTGGGCACCCAGGCGCCAGTCGAGGTGGAGAGTCTTGGCCAGGAAGCAGGCCGTGATCATCCGTGCCCTGTTGTGCATCCAGCCCTCCGCCGCGAGCTGGCGCATCCCGGCATCGACGAGGGGAACGCCGGTGCGGCCGTCGCACCACGCCCGGAACGCCTCCGGGTCTTCGCGCCACTGATCGCCCCTCGGGCGGTAGTCGCGGTGGCTGGACGCGGGGCGAGCGGCGAGCACCTGGTGGTGGAAGTCCCGCCAGGCGAGCTGGCGGACGAAGGCGCGCTCGGGTTCGCTGTTCCCGGCCCGGTCGACGAGTTCGACCGGGGATACGCAGCCGAAGTGCAGGTACGGCGACAGCCGCGACGTCGCGTCGCCGGCGAGGTCGTCGTGTCCGCTCTCGTACTCCGCGATCCCGTCGGCGAACCACTGCCGCGCGAGCTGCCGACCCGCGGACTCGCCGCCGGTCGGCAGCTCCGGCGACAGCTCCCCGGGGCAGAGCTCCTCGCGGGTGGGCAGTTTGCCGGTCCGCAGCCGAGGCATCCGCAGCGCCTCGGGCGTGGCCGCGACGCGTCGCATCGGCGCGGCGGCCCAGCGGTGGAAGTACGGGGTGAACACAGCGAAGTGGTCTTTGCCGCCCGGGACGAGGTCGCCCGGTGGGTGCGCGGTCACCACGGCGTCGTGGACGTGCAGCGCGCACTCGCGGGTGCGCAGAGCCTCTCGCAGGCTGTCCTCGCGGGCTTGCGCGTAGGCGCTGACGTCGGCGGCCACGTGGACTTCGGTCGCGCCCACCTCGTCGGCCAGCCCCGCGACCTCGGTTGCGGGAGTGCCGGTTCGCACGACGAGACCGCCGCCGAGTTCACCGAGCGAAGTGCGCAGGTCTCGGAGGCAGTCCAGCAGGAAAGCGGTGCGGTTCGGCCGGGTGAAGGGGCCGCGCAGCACTGCTTCGTCGAGCACGAACAGAGGGATCACTCGATCAGCCCGTGCGGCGTGCTGCAGGACCGGGTTGTCGTGGACCCGCAGATCGCGGGTGAACAGGCAGATCGACGTGCGCAACGATTTCGCCCTCGTCTCACGGGAATTCGGTCGAGGCTATCAGCGGGCGAAGCCGCGAACCCCTTTCGGACAGCTGCGTGCCGGACGCCGCTCAACCCGATCGTGGAACGGAGTTCCGCTTGCCCGGTGCGGAAACGGGGTACCCAGCGCGGATGGGAACCGGGGGATCGAAGTTGTGCCTGGTGACCGGCGCCACCGGTTACGTGGGTGGGCGGCTCGTGCCGCGCTTGCTGGTCGACGGGTACCGGGTGCGCTGCTTGGTCCGGACGCCGGAGAAGCTCCGCGACGTGCCGTGGCGCGACCAGGTCGAGGTGGTGCGCGGAGACCTGCTGGACGCCGATGAGGTGCGGGCGGCCTGCGAAGGCGTGGACGTCCTGTACTACCTCGTGCATTCCTTGCAGCAGAAGGGTTTCGGCGATCTGGACCGGCGTGCGGCGTCCATCGCGGGGCGGGCCGCGCAGCAGGCCGGGGTGTCGCGGATCGTCTACCTCGGCGGAGTTCATCCCGCTACCGGGCAGTTGTCGGAGCACCTGCGGTCGCGCGCCGAGGTGGGGGAGATGCTGCTGAGCAGCGGCGTGCCGACTGCGGTCCTGCAGGCTGCGGTGATCATCGGTTCCGGTTCGGCCAGCTTCGAGATGTTGCGGTACCTCACCGAGCGCCTGCCTGCGATGGTCACGCCGCGCTGGGTGAGCAACCGCGTCCAGCCGGTCGCCGTGCGGGACGTGCTGCACTACCTGGTCGCGGCGGCGGATCTGCCCGCCGAGGTCAACCGGTCCTTCGACATCGGCGGTCCGGACGTCCTCACCTACGCGGAGATGATGCGCACCTACGCCGCGGTGGCCGGACTTCCGCGGCGGCTGATGGTGCCGGTCAGCGTCCTGTCGCCCAAGCTCAGCTCGCTGTGGATCAACATCGTGACCCCGGTGCCGCGCAGCATCGGCATGCCGCTGATCGAGTCGCTGGTCAGCGAGGCCGTCTGCGCCGAGCACGACATCGACGACCACATCGCGCGCCCCGAGGGAGGGCTGACCCGCTTCCGCGATGCGGTCGCGTTGGCGCTGCGCAAGATCCAGCGCGGTGAGGTCGAGACGCGGTGGTCGGACGCGTCACCGGTCAGCGCCCCGTGGGAGCCGATCCCGTCCGACCCGGAGTGGTCCGGTGGCACCGTCTACCGGGATGTGCGCGAGCGCATCACCAGCGAGTCCCCGGAGGCCGTCTGGCGCGTTGTCGAAGGCATCGGCGGCCGCAACGGGTGGTACTCGTTCCCGCTCGCCTGGGCGGTGCGGGGGTGGATCGACCGGCTGCTGGGCGGCGTCGGCCTGCGCCGCGGACGGCGTGATCAGGAGCGGCTGCGCACGGGCGATGCGCTGGACTGGTGGCGGGTCGAGGAGCTGGCGGAGGGCCGTTTCCTCCGGCTGCGCGCCGAGATGAAGGTGCCGGGCCGGGCTTGGCTGGAGCTGTCCGTCGAGCCTGCGCAGGGCGGTACGCGCTACCGGCAGCGCGCGGTGTTCATCCCCCGCGGCCTGCTGGGGCACCTCTACTGGTGGGCGGCGGCGCCGTTCCACGGCTTGGTCTTCGGCGGCATGGTGCGCAGGATTCTCGGTGCTGCCGCTCGAAGTGCGTCCAGCGCCGTCGGGACTACTTCGACAGGTGGGCCGCGAAAGCGGCGAACTCCTCCTGCTGTTCGGGGGTCATGAGTTCTTTCGGGATCGTCAGGGCTTGGGCTTTGCCGAACATCGCGTACCAGGCTTCCGGGGTTTCGACTATCCGGTTCAGGCCTTGCCAGCGGAAGCGGGATTCCGCCAGGGGGTAGGTGATCTGGGCCCATTCGTCGGTCAGGGACAGGTGGTAGCCCTGCTTGATCACTTCGGACTGCATGCGCATTCCCGAGGCCACCGTGAGCGGGACGACCGCGAACAGCAGCACCAGGCCGCCGGCGAGGATGCCGTATCCGGCGGATGACGTCGGGTCGAGCGCGAGGACCGCGGCGCCGAGGACGAGGAAGACCACGCCCAGGATGCGGAAGGGCTTCATCTGGCGGTTGGCGAGGAAGCGCAACGTGCGTCGCAGGCGCTGCTCGTCGTAGGGCACCGAGGTCGAGATCTGCATCAGTGGATCTTAGAGCTCGTTCGGGCGCGGCAGCGCGGGTTTTCGCTGGATGCAAAGCGCTTCGCGGCCGGGGGCAGCGGGGGCGGGTGCCGGTGCGGATGATGTGGGCATGGGTCAGCGGGACGAGCTCGTCGAGGTTGCGGGGGCGTTGGAGCGGCTTGCTGCCGCTTCCACTGGTGGGGACTGGCGCGTTGGCGGGTTGCTCGCCACGCGGCCGGAGGTGGTCGCCGATCTCGGTGGCGGTTCGACCGAGCACATCGCCGAGGCGCGGGCTAGGAGCGCTCGGTGGATCGCTGCTTTCTCGCCGGCTCTCGCGGCGCCGCTCGCCGACTGGCTGCGGTCGGCTGCTGAGCAGGAACCCGTCGATCCTGCTGCTCTTGCGTTCGCTCGGACGTTGGCGGAGCGACTCCCCTCGCGATCGTCAACTTGTGGTTGACGACAAGAGAGCGTCAACCTATGGTTGACGTATGGATGAGATGAAGATTTCCAACCACGTTTCGCTGGACGAGTTGATCAACGCCATCAAGAAGGTGCACGGCGACGCGCTCGAACAGCTCTCCAGCGCCGTTGTCGCCGGGGAGCACCTCGGGGAGGTCGCCGACCACCTGATCGGGCACTTCGTCGACCAGGCCCGGCGGTCCGGGGCCTCGTGGACCGACATCGGCAAGAGCATGGGCGTCAGCAAGCAGGCCGCGCAGAAGCGGTTCGTGCCGAAGGGGCCCGGTGAGGTCTCCGACCTCGACCCCAGCCAGGGGTTCAGCCGGTTCACCCCGCGCGCCCGCAACGTCGTGGTGCTGGCGCAGAACGAGGCCCGCGCGGCCGAGAACGCCGAGATCCAGCCGGAGCACCTGGTGCTCGGAGTGCTGGGGGAGCCCGACGGGCTCGGCGCCAAGGCCATCGTCGCGCAGGGCGTTTCGCTCGACGCCGTTCGACAGGCGGTGGTCGAGTCGCTCCCCGCCGCGGCCGATGAGATGCCGGCGCTCGTCCCGTTCGACGGGGCGGCGAAGAAGGTGCTGGAGCTGACCTTCCGGGAAGCGCTGCGGCTCGGGCACAACTACGTCGGCACCGAGCACATCCTGCTGGCGCTGCTGGAGAACGAGGCCGGGACCGGCGTGCTCTCCGGGTTCGGGATCGAGAAGGCCGCCTGCGAGGAGAACATCGCGGCCAACCTGGCCGAGATCACCGGGAAGCTCGCGGAGTGACCTGATCGAGTTGTGCTGCCAGCCGCCGAAGTTGAGCATGAGCTGCGGAAACTTCGGGGGAGGAGCGGCGATGGCCGGTGCGGAATCGACCACGCGAGAGCGGCTGGCGGAGGAGATCCGCTCGCTGCGGGCGCGGCGGAAGCGGCTGGTGGACGAGCTGGTGCAGAGCGCCGGCCCGGGCGACAGCGGCGACTCGTCGCAGGAGCTGCAGGGCGGGGACGAGATCGTCGCGATCGACGACCGCATCGCCGAACTGGAGAACCTGCTCGCCGGTGGGATCGAGGTGCAGGGCGTGGCCCCGGGGACCGAAGTGGTGCTGCGCTCGGCCGACGGTTCGACCCAGACCTACAAGGTCGTGGCGATCCCCGAGGAAGTCCTGGCCGGAGAGGAGGACATCACGGTGACCTCCGAAAGCCCGCTGGGACTGGCGCTGGTGCACAGCGAGCAGGGCGAGACGGTCCGGTATCCGACGCCCGACGGCCAAGCCGAGGTCGAAGTCCTCAGCATCCGCCGACCGAGCTGACGACCGAGGGGCTGGGGCTCCGAACGCGATTTCAATGGAATTTCGAGGTCCGATTTCCATTGAAATCGCACCAATCCCCCCGCACCCGGGCATGTCGGGCGCCTACAAGAACTTCGGCCGCTTCCTCGGCGTACTGGAAGTGCACCCTTTCCTACCCAAGATGGACGGGCACCAGGAGATCGTGGTGCTCGACTCGGAC
>NZ_JBEOVY010000090.1:0-23168 GCF_040295745.1 Saccharopolyspora sp. NPDC002686 | reverse complement strand
AGCGGTGCCGGTAGCGGAACCTCAGACGCCGCCTGGACTGCGGGTGCCCAACTTTATGTATGCCAATACACGGCAGTTGGGCCGTCCTCGCCAGGCGACGCCTGAGAACCCGCGCCGGTGCAAGCTGCGAGGGTGGGCTATTCGCCTAACGGCGAATACAAGCAAAAGAACACAAACCAGGATCAAAGACAGCCATCCAGAACCGGCGCAGCCGCGTTCGCAGCCGAAAGGAACGGTCGATGAGGACCAGCCGCGTCCTGCACGCCGTGGATTCCCACACCGAGGGCATGCCCACCCGCGTCATCACCGGCGGCGTCGGGGTCATCCCCGGGTCGACGATGGCCGAACGGCGGCAGTGGTTCATCGACAACAACGATGACCTGCGCACGCTGCTGATGTGCGAGCCGCGCGGCCACTCCTCCATGTCCGGGTCGATCCTGCAGCCGCCGACCCGCCCGGACGCGGACTGGGGTGTGCTGTTCATCGAGGTCTCCGGCCTGCTGCCGATGTGCGGGCACGGCACCATCGGCACCGCCACCGTGCTGGTCGAGACCGGGATGGTGCCGGTGACCGAACCGGTCACCCAGGTCCGCCTGGACACCCCGGCCGGGCTCGTGGTCGCCGACGTCGAGGTCCGCGACGGGCACGCCGAATCGGTGACGATCAAGAACGTGCCCTCCTTCAGCCACGCGCTCGACCAGCAGGTCGAGGTGCCCGGCTTCGGCGCGGTCGGCTACGACATCGCCTTCGGCGGCAACTTCTACGCCATCGTCGACCTGGACTCCCTGGGGCTGCCGTTCGAGCGCTCGGCCAAGCAGCAGCTCCTCGACGCCGGTCTGTCCATCATGGCCGCGATCAACGAGCAGGCCCGGCCGGTGCACCCCGAGCGCCCCGACATCTCAGGCTGCCACCACGTCTACCTCAAAGCGCCGGGCTCGACCGCGAAGCACTCGCGGCACGCGATGGCCATCCACCCGGGCTGGTTCGACCGCTCGCCGTGCGGCACCGGCACCAGCGCCCGGATGGCCCAGCTGCACGCCCGCGGCGAACTCGCCCTCGACACCGACTTCACCAACGAATCGTTCATCGGCACGACGTTCGTGGGCCGGCTCGTCGAGGAGACCGAGGTGGGCGGTCGCCCCGCGGTGGTCCCGACGATCACCGGGCGCGCCTGGGTCACCGGGACCGCGCAGTACATGCTCGACCCCTCCGACCCGTTCCCGGCGGGCTTCGAGCTGTGACGACCGGATCTCCGCGCCCCGCTTCGCTTTTCGACCAGATCAACGGAGGCAGCGATGGCCCACACCGCTGACGTCGTCGTCATCGGCGCAGGCGCCCTGGGTGCCGCGTGCGCCCACTTCGCCACCGAGCAGGGCCTGCGCGTGCACGTCGTCGAACGCGGCCAGATCGCCGGCGGGACCACCAGCGCCTGCGAGGGCAACGTGCTGGTCTCGGACAAGGAGGCCGGGCACGAGCTCGACCTGGCGCTGTACTCGAACGAGGTCTGGCGCACCGACCTCGCCCCGCACAACCACCTGTGGGAGTTCGAGACCAAGGGCGGCCTGATCGTGGCCGCCACCGAGGCCGGCGCCCAGAACCTCGCCGAGCTGTCCCAGCGCCAGCGCGAAGCCGGGATCGAGGTCACCGGCGTGCCCGCCGACCGGATCCACGACTACGAACCGCACATCACCGACGGCCTGGCGGCGGCCGCGTTCTACCCGCAGGACTGCCAGGTCCAGCCGATGCTCATGGCCGCCCACCTGATCCGCCTCGCCCGCGAACGCGGGGCGCAGGTCTGGACCCGCACCGAGGTCACCGGGCTGCTGCGCGACGGCGACCGCGTCACCGGGGTGGCCACCAGCCGGGGCGCCGTCCACGCCGAGCACGTCATCAACGCCGCCGGGACCTGGGCCGGGGACATCGCCCAGCTCGCCGGGGTGAAGGTGGCGATCATGCCGCGCCGCGGGTTCGTGCTGATCACCGAACCGCTGCCGAAGACGGTGTTCCACAAGGTCTACTCCGGTGACTACGTCGCCAGCACCACTTCCTCCGACGAGGGGCTGCAGACCTCCACCGTCATCGAGGGCACCCGCGCGGGCACCGTCCTGATCGGATCTTCCCGCGAGCGGGTCGGTTTCGACGCACGCGTTTCGCTGCCCGCGCTGCGCCAGATCGCGGCGAAGGCGTTGGACCTGTACCCGGCGCTGGCCCGGACCAAGATCATGCGCAACTACTTCGGGTTCCGCCCGTACTGCGCCGACCACCTGCCGGTGATCGGCCACGACCCGCGCGCACCCGGGCTGTGGCACGCCGCCGGGCACGAGGGCGCCGGGATCGGGCTGTCCGTCGGCTCGGCGAAGCTGCTCGTCCAGCAGATGACCGGTCGGCGACCCGATCTCGACCTCGCGCCGTTCGCACCCGAGCGCTTCGACCTCGCGGAGGCATCGTGAATCCCAGCAACTCCCCCACCACGGCCGAGCCGGAGCGCTTCGAGATCGTCTTCGACGGCCGCCCGCTGCCCGCCGTCGCCGGTCAGAGCGTCGGATCGGTGCTGGCCGGGGCCGGGATCCGGTCCTGGCGCACGACCCGCGTCCAGCACCGCCCGCGCGGCCTGTTCTGCGGGATCGGCATCTGCTACGACTGCCTGATCACCGTCGACGGCGTGCCGAACCAGCGCGCCTGCCTGGTCCCCGCGCGGCCCGGCATGGCGCTGTCGAGCACCGTGCCCGGCGAGGGCCCGTTCGGAACCGGAGACGACACCGATGCCTGAATCCCGCTTCGACATCGCCGTGGTGGGCGCGGGGCCCGCCGGGCTCGCCGCCGCCGTCACCGCAGCCGAGACCGGACGCTCGGTCGTGCTCGTCGACGCCGGCGAACAACCCGGCGGCCAGTACTGGCGCCACCCCGACGAATCCGCGCCGCGCGGCGAGGAATCGCTCGGCCACCACGACTGGTCGATCTTCACCGACTTCCGCGCACGGCTGCACCGGCTTACCGGCGACGGCCGAATCGTCCACCTGCCGCGCCGCCAGGTCTGGTTCGTCGAGCGCCCCGCCCCGGGCACCCGGGCCCACACCCTGCACCTGACCACCGCCCACGTCGAGGCGGCCCGATCCGGGGACGAGACCCCGCGTTCGGTCACCGCCGACGGGCTCGTCCTGTGCCCCGGCGGCTACGACCGCCAGCTGCCGATCCCGGGCTGGGACCTGCCCGGCGTGATGGCCGCCGGCGGCGTCCAGGCCCTGCTCAAGGGGCACCGCGCCCTCGCCGGGCGGCGTGCGGTTGTCGCCGGGACGGGCCCGTTCCTGCTCCCGGTGGCCACCGGGCTCGCCGCAGCGGGCGCGGACGTCGTCGCGGTGTGCGAGGCCGGATCGGTCAGCGGCTGGGCCAAGAACCCCCTCGCCGCGGCTGCGGTCCCCGCGAAGGCCCGCGAAGCGGTCGAGTACGCGACCGCCTTGGCGCACCACCGGATCCCCTACCTCCAGCGAACGGCGATCACCGCGATCCACGGCGACGACGAGGTGCGGTCGGTCGAGCTGTCGCGGCTGGACCGCGAGGGCCGCATCCGCGACCGGACGCGCCGCGTCGACGTCGACCTGGTGGCGCTCGGCTGGGGCTTCACGCCGTCGCTCGAACTGATCACCGCGACCGGTGCCGAGACCCGCAAGGACGTCGACGACTCGCTCGTCGCGGTCGTCGACTCCGAGCAGCGGGCCACCGCGCCAGGCGTCTACGTCGCCGGTGAGGCGACTGGAGTCGGGGGTGCGCTGCTCGCCGTCGCCGAAGGCGAACTCGCCGGACTGATCGCCGCGCGGGACCAGCGGGCGGCGGTGCCGCAGGCGTCCGTGCAGGCGCTGCAGAAGCGCATCACCCGCTACCGCCGCTTCGCCGCCGCGATGCACGCCGCACACCCGGTGCCCCGCCGCTGGCACGAGTGGCTGCGCCCGGACACCACCGTCTGCCGCTGCGAGGAGGTCAGCTTCGGGCAGGTGTGCGCAGCTCGGGACGAGCTCGGTGCGGGCGACGCCCGGTCGGTCAAGATGATGGCCCGCCCGGGGATGGGCTGGTGCCAGGGCCGGGTGTGCGGCTTCGCCACGGCCCGGCTCGCCGCCGCGCAGGAAGGCCGCGAGCTCACCGCCGACGACCTGCGGCCCACCGCCAAGCAGACCTTCACCGCACCCATCTCCCTCGAGCAGCTCGCCGAGGCCCCGCGGGACGAGTGAGCGGCGCTGTACCACGTCACATACCATGGCGGGGAGGAGAACGGGGAGGTCGAGGTGGCTCCGAGCCTGGTTCAGATGGAGAAGGTCAGCCTGCGCGACCGCGTGGGCCGGGCCCTGCGGGCGGCGATCATCTCCGGTGAGATGGAACCCGGCGTCGTGTACTCGGCGCCTTCGCTCGGCGCCAGGTTCGGCGTCTCGGCGACCCCGGTCCGCGAGGCGATGCTCGACCTGGTCCGCGAAGACCTCGTCGAGATCGTGCCGAACAAGGGCTTCCGGGTCACCGAGGTCAGCGAGGCCGACCTCGACCAGATCACCGAGATCCGGCTGCTGATCGAACCGCCCGCGGTCCGCAAGATCACCCCGGTCATCCCGGAGGCGGACTTCGCCGAGCTGCGGGAGCTCGCGCAGAACATCGTCACCGGAGCCGAGGCCGGCGACCTGGTCGACTACACCGAGGCCGACCGCGTCTTCCACCTGCGCCTGCTCTCCTACGCCGACAACCCGCGGCTGACCAACCTGGTGTCGGACCTGCGCGCCCGCACCCGCCTCTTCGGCCTGGCGGCACTGCGCGAACGCGGCGAACTGGTCGGCGTCGCGCGCGAGCACCACGACATCGTCGACGCGATCGAGTCCCGGGACCAGGACGCCGTCGAGTCCGCGATGCGCGACCACATCAGCCAGGTCCGGGGCCGCTGGGCCAGCCCAGCAGCGGAGTAGCCGCCCGATCCCGCTGGACATGTACGAGGCTTGCACCGTCAGGTTCGGTCCTTGACCGACCAGGTCGCCGAAACTCAGAACCGGATTTCCGACAACGAGGCAGGCGATTTCGCCATCGCCAGAGACGAATGGAGGAGCTTCGGAGAACGACTCGGGCTCGTCATCCCCAAATCGATGGCATTCGGGTCCGCATTGGTTCGCCTGCAAGGAGGGACGCAGACCCACCGGGGAGACGAGCAGTAACGCCTCCCGTTTTCAGGACTGCAGCTGGGCGACCGCAGCAGACCGCCGCATGACCAGTGTCCGCGGCCGCAGCCACGCGAGAAAATTGACCGCGCCCCGGGAGCGGTGGGTCAGCGCGCGACGAAGGCGGCCAGGAGGGCTTGGACCTCGTAGACGTCGACGCCCTTGCCGAACTGCCTGGCGATCGGCTCGGCGGTGCCGGACAGCCAGATCTTCAGCTCGGCGTCGAGGTCGAAGGTGCCCGCCGTCTCGACGGAGAAGTGGGTGATGCTGCGGTACGGGATCGAGTGGTACTCGACCTTGCGGCCGGTCATGCCCTGCTTGTCGATCAGGATCAGCCGCCGGTCGGTGAACAGGAACGAGTCCCGGATCAGCTGGTAGCCGGCGTGCACCTCCTCGCCCTGCGCGAGCAGGCGTCCGAACTCCTGCGTCGCCGCACGGGGGTCGATGCTCGAGGCGTTGCCCATCATCCCGCCGAAGATTCCCACCTGCGCTCCTCTCGAAGATCGGATTCCGTTCGACCACCGTATCGAAATCCCGGACGGTGCCGCGTGGCCGTCACGGGGTGAGGACGAGGCGGATCGGGTCGCCGATCTTGTTCTCCAGGCGGTGGACCGCTTCCTCGGCTTCGGCCAGCGGGAGGTGGCCGGTGATGGACGGCGTCAGGTCGAGGCGGCCCGCGGCGGCCAGGCGGATCAGCTGCTCGACGTGCTCGGGGCTGGATCCGTAGTGGCCCCGGATCTGGTTGCGGTTCCAGGAGAACCGGGTGCCGTCGGTGACGGTGAGCGGCTGCGGCGTGAGTCCCGCCAGGACCAGGCTGCCGCCCCGGCACAGCGCGGTGGCCGCTTGTTCCCGCACCGCCGGCACCCCGGCGAAGTCGAAGGCGACGTCCAGACCCCGGCCTTCGGTGGCCTCCAGCACCGCGGCGGCGAATCCCGGATCGGCCGGGTCCAGCGCCAGGTCGGCGCCGAAGGCGAGGGCTCGTTCCCGAGCGCCGGGCAGCGGGTCGACGGCGATGATCGGTGCAGCACCGGCCAACCGGGCGAGCTGGATGCCGTGGGCGCCCAACCCACCCGCGCCCCAGATGCCCACAGCCTGGGCCGGGCGAACGTCGCCGGTTCCCACGACGGCCGCGTAGGGGGTGGAGACCGCGTCCGGGATGATCGCCGCCTGGTCGAAGGGCAGGTTGTCCGGGATCGGGGCGAGGGTGTCCTCGCGCGCGATCGCGTACTGCGCCCAACCGCCGTCGTAGTCGACGCCGCGGGTGCGGGCCAGGAGGCAGGGCGCGCGGCGGCGACGGCAGTTGGCGCACTCACCGCAGCTCTGCCCGGCCTGCAGCGCCACCCGCGTGCCGGTGGTCCAGTCGCCGCGCAGGTCGGGGCCGAGCGAGTGGATCACCCCGGCCACCTCGTGCCCGAGGGTGATCTCCTCGACCGGGACGAACGGCTTCAGGCTGCCGTCGATCAGGTGCACGTCGGACAGGCACACGCCGGCCGCCTTGACTTCGATCAGCACCTCCCCCGGGCCGGGGACGGGCACCGGGACCTCTTCGACGCGGAACCTTCCGCTCGGCACGTGCAGACGTCCGGCGAGCATGGTGTTCATGGGATGGGAACCTCCGATTCTGCGAGGGGGTTGACGGCTCAGCGCGCGGCGTAGACGTCCTCGACGTAGCGGCCGTCGGCGACCAGCGAGTCGAGCCAAGCGGTGGCATCACCGCCCGCTCGTTCGGCGTAGATGGCCCGGAAGGCGTCGCGCACGCCGGGGGCCATCCGATTTCCGTCGCCGCAGACGTAGATCTTCGCCCCGGCGCCGATCAGCTGCCACAGCTCGTCGGCCTCGGCTGCGATGCGGTGCTGGACGAACGCCTGCCCGTCGACCGGCGCCTCGCTGAAGGCCGGGCGCATCTGGACCGCACCGGCCAGCTCGGCGGCGCGCAGTTCCGCGCCGTGCAGGTAGTCCGCGTCCGGGGCGTCGCAGCCGAAGTAGCAGAGCGCCGGGGCGAGCTCGGCGCCGTCGGCCGCGAGGGCGAGCCGGTCGGCGATCGCGCCCCGGAAGGGGGCCAGACCGGTGCCTGCCGAGATCATGATCACCGGGGTGTCGTGGTCGATCCGGAAAGCGGCCCGGCACGGCTGGATCCGCGCGAGCACGGTGTCACCGGCGCGCACGGTGTTCAGGTAGCCCGAACCCGTGCCGCGGAAAGTGCCCCGTCCGGACCGCGCGGGCGCTTCGAGCAGCGAGACCATCAGGTCGACGTGGCTCGGGTCGTTGGCCGGCGAGGACGAGACCGAGTAGTGGCGCGGCCGGATCGGCGGCAGCAGGTCCAGCAGGACCGGCCAGGTCAGGACTTCGCCCAGCGCGGGGTTGTCCTCGACGACGTCCAGCAAGCTGCGGTGGTCGGCGTCCTCGGCCAGAGCCCGCAGGGCCTGCTGCTCGGGCGGGCACGGGTTGAGCTCGGCGATGACGGTCAGCTGCTGGCTGGTCGGGCGGTCCTGCAGCTCGACGTGCCGGGTGAGCAGTTCGCGCGCGGTCACCGGCCGGTCGACCGCGATGCCGCGCGGACCGCTGGGCACGATGGTGAGGACGGTGTCCAGGTCGATCCGCAGGATCCGAGCAGCGCGTTCGACGAGGGCCGGATCGTTGGCCGGGAGCACGGTGAGGTGGTCCGCGGTCCGGTAGCTCGCCCCCTCCGGCAAGGCAAGCCGCACGAACCGCTTGGCGCGCGAGTAGGCGGGGCTGGTGAGGCTGCCGGTCTCGGTGACCATCATCGGCGTCATGCCGTGCCGGGCGGCCAGCGCGTCCAGCGGACCACCGGTGACCTCGGTGACGACGTGAGCAGGACCGGCCGGGGCAGGACCAGCACCGATCGTGGCCGGATCGCCGTGGTCCTCGAGCACTTTGCCGCGCAGCGCGGCGGTGAACGCCTTGACCGCGCCGGTCAGATCGCCTGCGGCATCGGCCTCCGCGCGCTCCAGCAGCCGGGTTCCGCCGAGGGCGGCCAGCCGGTCGTCGATGAGCGTGGGAATGCGCTGGTAGGTGGCGGACCAGTTGCGGTCGCCGACGCCCAGCACCGCGTAGATGACGCCGTCGGCGGCGCCGGGTTCCGCAGTCTCCAGCCACTGGACGAATTCGGCCGCGTCGTCGGTCGGCTGACCGTTGTAGGAAGCGGCGGTGATGACGACGAGCCGGTCGGTGGGCAGGGCGCCGGTGTGCGCGTCGAGCGGGGCGACGGCGGTGTCGCAGCCGATCTCGGCGGCGGTTTCGGCCAGCTGGGCCGCGAAGTCCTGGCAGGTCCCGTAGTTGGAGCCGTACAGCAGGAGCATCCCGGTCCCCTGCTGGACGCGGGCGGGCAGTGCGCTGTCCTCGACCGGTACTTCAGCGGCGCGAGCCGGCTTGGCGACGCGGTCCGCCGAGGTGCGCCGGGCCAGGGCGAGGGTGAAGCCCTCTGGCTTGATCGTCAGCGTCTGCTTGAGCTGCATCCGGTAGTCGGCGTGGTCGAGCAGCCGGTAGCGGTGCACCAGCATCGCGAGCAGCATGGTGGCCTCGTGCAGGGCGAACTGCCTGCCGATGCACGCGCGCTCCCCCGTCCCGAACGGCTTGAACGCGTGCGGGGAGCGCGCCGCCTCGACGTCGGGGTCGAAGCGCGAGGGGTCGAACAGCTCGGGGTTGTCGCCCCAGACCGGGTCCCGGTGCAGCATCGGGGTCACCACCGACGCCCACTGCCCGGCCCGCATCGGGATGCCGCCGAGGACGGTGTCGTGGCGGGCCTGGCGCGAGAACCCGGGCGCCGGCGGGAACATCCGCAGCGTCTCGTTGAGCACCTGCCGCGTGTACTGCAGACGGCCGACGTCCTCGAAGGTCGGCTCCGGATCGGGCTGGTCGCCCCACAGCTCGTCCACCTCGCGCTGCACCAGGCGCAGCGCGGTCGGGTGCTTGACCAGGTTGTGCAGGGCGAAGGACATGGTTCCGGAGGTGGTCTCGTGCCCGGCGATCAGGAAGGTGATGACCTGGTCGCGGATGTTGGCCAGGTCGAGGGTGGTGCCGTCCGAGGGGTGGGTGGCGCCGAGCATCAGCCCCAGCAGGTCGTCGCTCTCCGGCGCGCCAGCAGCGGTGCGCTCCGCGATGACCTCGTCCACCACCGAGGCGAGGTAGGCCGCGTCGGCGCGGAACGCCGCGTCGGTCTGCGCGTGGTCGCCGTCCGGGTCGCGGCTGAGCTTGGTCATCGACCAGTGCAGGCAGCGCACCAGGGCGTCGACGAACGGGTGCGGTTCGTCCCGCTCGAACGAACCGAAGTCGTACCCGAAACCGGCCAGGCCGATGGTGTCCAGCGTCATCCGGGTCATGTCGTCGGGCACGTCGACCGGTCGCCCGGCCGCGCACCTGCGGTCCCAGGACTCGATCAGCCGGCGGGCGACGCGCAGCATCACCGGGTGGTAGGTGCGCATCGACCCGAGCGCGAAGGCGGGCATCAGGATGTCGTGCGCCTTCGCCCAGTTCGGTTCGTCGCCGTAGGCGGTGAACAGGCCGTCGTGGGTGAACTCGCGGACGTTCTCCAGCGCCGGCCCGATGGCCTTGGCGAACCGCTGCTCGTCGGAGAGCTCGGTGACCAGGTCCAAGCTGCTGACGAACAGCGCGTCGTTGCCGTGCTGGCGCTGGACGAACGCCGGACCGTGCTCCTTGAGCAGCTGCATCGTCCGCAGGACGGGCGTTCTGGTCGGGGAGTCGGACACGTCGACGACGGGGATGCCGAACTGCGGGGGGAGCAAAGTCGCGGCCATGAGGGGACGAACCGCCTTCTGTGTTGGGGGAGGAACCGCCGAGGGGCGCGTTTCCAGCCGTCCCCTCAACACTCGCCCCCGGCGAACCCCCGAGACCGCCACCGCACTACATAATCGTGTAGTGCGTCGGCGCGCGCCGGCCTTGCCAAACCGACCGAGATGCGCAACGCGGCGAGGGGAATCCGATGAGCCACCAGCACGGTTCCCGGTCGGCTGAGGACTGGCACCGGGAAGCGATCACCTGGCGCAACCGCGCCATCCTGCTGCTCGACCACCTGCCGCTACCGGTCGCGCTCTGCGACCCCGACGGCGCGATCCTGCTGGCGAACCCGGCGATGGCAGCGGAATGGGGCATGCTCCCGGGCCAGATGCGCGGCCGCAACGCCCTGGACTTCTTCCGCCCCCGCACGACGGCCCGGCTCCACCCGATCGCCGAAGCCGTCCGCCTGCGCCGCAGGTCCCGCTACCCGCTCGAGGTCACCTGGACCCCGCCGAGCGGCGTCGAGCGCTACGGCGAGGTGGACGTGGACCCGGTCAGCGACACCCCAGGCGCTCCCACCGCCCTGATGCTCGTGCTCCGAGTCCTGGGCGAACACACGGAACCCGTCCCTGAACCCGCGCCCGCCGCAAGCGAAATCGAGGCCAGGATCCTCGCCCTGGCGGCGAGCGGCGACACAACACCGCGAATCGCAAGAGCGGTGGGCCTCACCGTCGACGGAGTCAACTACCACCTGACCCAACTCTCCCGCCGCTGGCAGGTGCGAGGCAGAACAGCCCTGGTAGCCCGCGCCTACACGCTGAACGTCCTCGACCCCGAAACCTGGCCGCCGGCTCCCACCGAGCCCGGCTGACCACCGAAGTCCGCCCAGGACAGCCCTTCACGCACGGCGTCCTCGTCGAACACGCTCAGGCTCGAGCTGCTGGAGACGTGGGAGCTTTCCGAAGAGTCCTCCGGGCGCTCCGGCATGTCGCTGAGCACGACGGCTCCGTAGACGAAGCATCCCGCCGCCCCGAAGAGACCCAGGCGTTGCACCACGAACGCCGCACCCGACGGCTCGTTGGCATCCGGATCCGAATAGCGCCAGGAATCCAGGAACCGCCACAACGCGTGCTGGTCCACGCAGCCCAGCACGAACATGAGAACGGCCAGCAGCACGCACACGAAAGCCACGACACTCCTTCGAGAGCAGGGAGTTCCAGCGCCCCGACTCCATCGGACCGCGCACCGGGTGCGACGTTCCAGGCACCCGTTCGGTTCCCGCTGCTGGACCTGGACGAGCGCCACCACCATCTACTTCGGACAGTCCTTCGAGGCTTTCAGGCGAGATGCCGTCGCGGTGATGGTTTCGAGGGAGGCAGCTACTGCCGGGTGGTCGCGGCGGCCCCGGCGGGTTGCGGCGGTGAGCCGGCGGGCCGGGGCCGGTTCTCCGTGGAGGGGCAGGCGGACCACGGGCCAGTCTTCGTGGAGCCGGGCGAGGCGGGGCACCAGGATGATGCCGAAGTCGTGGGCCACCAACGCCGTTCCGGTGTCCCACTCGTTGGCGTAGTGGGCGATGTTCGGGGTGAAACCCGCTGCCGTGCAGGCCGTTCGGACGAGGTCGTGGTAGGTGCTGCCGGGGAGGCCGACGATCCACTTCTCGTCGGCTGCGTCGGCGAGGGTGACGGCGGGGAGTTCCGCCAGGCGGTGCCCCTCGGGCACCACCAGGTCCAGCGGGTCGTCGAGCAGCGGTTGCTGGTCGAAGCGCTCGTCGGCCGTGGACGGCGTCTCGGCCGAGTTGATCACCAGGGCGAGGTCCGCTTCTCCGGCGAGCAGCAAGTCGAAGCAGCGGGCCGGTTCGGCTTCGATCACCCGGACCTGCAGGTGCGGATGGCGTTCCCGCAGCGCCGCGGCCGCAGGCGGCAGCAGGTTGGTTGCAGCAGTGGAGAACCCGCACAAGGTGAACGAACCGGTCGGCTCCTCGGCGATCGACGCGAGCTCCGCCCGGGCACGTTCGACCTGGGCCTGCAGCGCTTCCGCGTGGCGCAGCACCGTTCGCGCCGCGGCGGTCAGCTGGATGCCGCGGCCCCGCTGGGTCACCAGCTCAACGCCGAGCTCCTCGGCCAGCTGGCGTAGCTGGTACGACACAGCCGAAGGCGTGTAGTGCAGCGCGGCGGCAGCAGCGGTGACCGTGCCGTGATGGGCCACCAGCTGGAGCACCTTGAGCTTCGGATCGAGCATTCAACAATTTTGCACAATCGGGTCGAGAATCGTTTGATTCTCTTTCCGAGTCATCGCCGCCAAGCTGGACGTCGTGACCCTCGCGAACCCTCCTGCCCTCATCGACCACCGCGACCGCGCACGCGAAGTGCGCACCGGCCTGTACGTGCTGGTCGTGCTCACGGCCGGGGCTTACCTGCCGAGCCCGCTGTACCCGGCCTACCAGGAGGCGTTCGCGGTCAGCGACCTCGCCATGACGTTGATCTACGCGACGTTCGCGCTGGTCAGCGCACCTGCGCTGCTGCTGTTCGGGTCAGCGTCGGACGCGCTGGGGCCTCGGTCGGTGCTGCGGGCCAGCATCGTGCTGGCCGCGGTCGGTTCGGCCTGCTTCGTCTTCGCGTCCGGTCTGGAGTGGCTCCTGGCCGGACGGGCCGCGCAGGGGCTCGCGCTGGGCGCGGCGACCGGGGCGGCCAGCTCGTTGATCAGCGAGCGCGCCCGCGGCCACTACCGCCTGAGCGGGTCGGTGCTGGCCAGCACCGCTTTCGTGGCGGGCACCGCCGCGGGACCGATCACCGGCGGCGTGCTCGCCCAGTACGCACCGGCGCCCCAGGTCCTGCCGTTCCTCCTGCACCTGGCGCTTCTCTGGCTCGGCTGGCACCGCGTCGCGAACCTCGCCGGAAGCGCACCGGGGCTCGGCCGCTGGAAGCCCACCCGCCCGCAGATCCCGCCGGGGATCCGACTGCTGTTCACCACGGCCGCGGCGACCGGATTCCTCGCCTGGACGGTGGCGGGCTTGTTCCTGGCGGTCATCCCGGCCCTGCTCGACCGGGCCGTCGCGGGCAACCAGGCGGTAATCGGCGGCATCTTGGGTGCGGTGCTGATCTGCTCGGTGCTGACCCAACCGCTCGTTCCCCGGATCAGCACGCGGTACGCGCAGCTCACCGGGCTCGGCGCGCTCCTGGTCAGCCTCGGGCTGCTGGCCGTGGACGCCGGCGGTTCGATCCCGATCGCCCTGGTGGCAGCTGTGGTGGCCGGTGCCGGGCACGGCTTGGCCTACGGGGGTGCGGCAGCCGCCATCGACGCGGTCGCACCGGAAGGCGAACGCGGCGCGATCACCGGCGCGCTGCACCTCGCCTTCTACTCGGGCGCCGGGGTTCCCGCCATCGCGGTCGGGCTCGTGACTCTCGAGCACCCGCTGAGCACTGCGACCTCCTGGGTCACCGCGGCCGCGGCGGGGCTCGTCCCCCTGGTCGCCGCGGTGATCGTGCTCGCCCACCGCCGGAACACCGAGCGCCCCCTTCGCCCGAACAGCACGGGATCCGGGCGCGTCCCACGGCGGCCGATGGTCCGAAGTGGACTTTCGAAGCGGCACGCGCCGGCGGAACGGCGGAGCACCGCCCCTCCGAGGCACGGGAACTGCCGACGCGCTGCGCGGAAAAAATCAGTTGCCCGTGCGGCACGCCATGTTTAGCCTTCTCGGTACACAGGAAAGGAGGTGGTCCGACGTTGAACGACATCAGGACTTGTGAGGTGGCTGTCCGCTAGGACCGCCTACGGCAATCCTGCCGACCCGACGCGTGATGGTCCCTCCGGGATCCTGCGCGGGTGATGCGGTCGGCGAATACCAGGCAGCTACCCGGCCCCGGGACCCCGAACTGAGTCCGGTTCGGCCCGCGCGGAGAGATCCGGCGGGAAACGGTCCCGGGGTCGCTGCTGTCCGGACGGTTCCGGAAAACCTCACCAGGGCGATGCGCGATACGGAATTCCCTTATGCCGCTCAGGGATTCACCACTGGGTGCGCCCAGCGCGAATTCCTAACGTGTCGGAGACCACTGGCCCTGCGTGAGGACGCCCGATGACTTCGACCCACCGATCAGCGGAACAGCATTCCGACGTGCTGCGGGTGGGGGTGGCCGCTGGAGTCGGCACCTCCCTGGAGCTGTACGACTTCACCATCTACGGCACCGCGGCGGCGCTCGTGTTCGGCGACGTCTTCTTCAAGACCGGCGACGCCTGGCTGGGCACCTTCCTCAGCCTCACCACCTTCGCCGCCGGGTTCCTGATGGCACCGCTCGGTGCCGCCCTCTTCGGCTGGATCGGTGACCGGAAGGGCCGCCGCACCGCGCTGACCGGCGCATTCCTGCTGATGGGCTTGGCGACGCTGGGCATGGGCGTGCTGCCCTCCTACGCCGCCATCGGCGTCTCCGCGCCGATCATGCTCGTCACGCTGCGGCTGCTGCACGGCGTCGCCCGCGGCGGGGAGAACGCCGGGGCCGCGGTGCTCGCGATCGAACACGCACCTGAGCGGTCGCGCGGCCTGTACGGCTCGTTCGTCGCCCTCGGCTCGCCGATCGGGACCATCCTGGCGAACATCGCCTTCGCCCTGGTCCTGTTCCTGCCGGACGAGGACGTGCGGGACTGGGGATGGCGACTGCCGTTCCTGGTCGGCGGCCTGGTCCTGGCCGTCGGGTTGTGGGTGCGCCGCGGTGTGGCGGAGAGCCCGGTCTTCCAGAAGATGGTCGCCGACGAGTCGCACGACGGCCGCTCCCGGCAACCGCTGCGGGACGTGATCAAGACCCACTGGCGCCTCATCCTGCAGACCGCCGGGATCAACATCGGCCTGACCGCCACCACGTTCACGCTGGTGACGTTCATGCTGTCCTACGCCACCGCCGGCGCCCCCGAAGGACTAGGGCTGCCCCGCCAGGAGATCGTGAACGGCTCGCTGCTGGGGCTGGCCTGCCACGCGATCCTCAACCTGGTCTCCGCGTGGCTGTCCGACCGCATCGGCCGCAAGCCGGTCATGCTCGCCGGGGTTCTGCTGTCCCTGGCCGCGGCGCTGACGATGTTCCCGATCGCCTCGGGCGGCACCGTCGCCGCCGTCAACACGGCCGTCGTCCTGGGCTTCTCCGCGACCGGCGTCCTCTTCGGGCCGTTGTACACCACCTTCGCCGAGGCCTACCCCCGCGAGAAGCGGCAGTCCGGTGTCGGCATCGGATACCACCTCGGCGCCGTCCTCGGCGGCGGCATCACGCCCATGATCGCGAACCGGATCATCGCGGGCACCGGCGATCCGCTCAACGTCGGCTACTACCTGGCCGCCCTGCTGACGCTGTCCCTGCTCTGCCTGCTGCCCCTGCCCGAGACCGCCCCGGCCCGCCTGGCCAAGCGGGCGAAGCCGGTCGGCGAGGAGGCCGACGCGCTCCCGCGCTGAGTCCGCCGCGCTCCCGCCGCTGAACCTCAGCGGCGGGGGCGCTTGGTCGACGAGATCATCCGGACGAACTCGGCAGCCGCCGGGGAGAGCGGGCCCCGCCGCCAGAACAGGGCGCCGCGGCGGACGACTCGTGGCCGCAGCGGCAGCACCACCGCGCCACTTCCCTCCGCTTCCCTGGCCAGCGACCTCGGGAGCAGCGTCGCCCCGGCTCCGGCCAGCACCAGGGGCACGACCATCGCCTGGTGCGCCGTCTCCACCGCGACTCGCGGTCCCGCCACCGCGTCCTCGATGACTTCGCGCGTCGCCGTTCCGCGCGGGGTCGTGACCCAGGTCAGCTCGGCGAGTTCGGCGCGACCGAGGCGCTCCCGCTCCGCGAACCCGGACTTCGGCGGCAGCACCGCGAGGATCTCGCGCCCTTCGAGCACGACGTGCTCCAGCTCGGCGACCCCGTCCGCGGCGGAATCGGCCATGCCGAGCTCGGACTCGCCGCTGCGCACCGCGCTGGTGGCACCCGAGCCCAGCTCGTGGTCGGACACGCGCACCTCGACGTTCGGACGTGTCCGCAGGAACGCGCCGAGCAGATCGGCGAGCGGATCCACCGCGAGCGTGGTCTGCGCGACGATGTCGAGCCGTCCAGCATCGAGCCCCAGCACCCGGCGCACCGAGTCCGCCGCGGTGCTGAGGTCGCGCATGACCTGCCGAGCAGGCTCCACCAGCGCCTCCCCGGCGGGGGTGAGCGCCACCCCGTGCGGGAGGCGGTGGAAGACCTTGCCACCCAGCCTCTGCTCCAGGGAACCGATCGCGTGCGACAGCGAGGGCTGCGCGATCCGCAGAGCTTGGGCGGCGCCGGTGAAGCTTCCGCTCTCGGCGATCGCGAGGAAGTACTCCAGCTCCCGGCGTTCCACGCAGCTCCTCCCCGGCCCGCTCAGTCGTGGGCGGCCTTGAAGCGGGCCCGGTCCCGGTCCGCTTCGGCGTCGTCGTGCAGGTCGTCGCCGAGGTCGACGCGGACCCAGCGCAGTTCCCCGGTGAACGCGTTGTCGGCCACCGGGTAGTCGTCGGTGACCGGGGTGGCGCGGTCGACGCCGATGTCGAAGGTCTCGTCGAAGGCGAAGTAGTACGGGATCGTCTTCGGGACCACGACCTCGCCGACCTGCTCGCCGTCGACGTGCAGCGTCACGTCACCGCCCTGGCCGACACCGCCGCCGTGGTAGGCGAAGTCCACCCGGATCTCGTGGCGACCGGCCGGGATCGGGGTGCGCGCCCGCGCGGTGTGCACGTCCAGGCCGAAGTAGTTGTAGGCGTAGCAGAGCCGGCCGTCGTGGAAGTACACCGACCAGCCGCCGAAACGACCGCCCTGGGCGATGATCACCCCCGCTGCCCCGCCGCCGGTCTCGATCTCGGCGGTCACCGCGTGGGAGCGGTTCTTGACGTTCGGCGCGGTCTCCTCGGTGAGCCGCTTGGCTCCCGCGTGGAAGGTGATCGACCGGCGCTCCCCCATGAGGTCGAGCCGCCCGGCCTCCTTCGGGTTCTCCCGCTCGGTCATCCGGTCGTCGAGCGGGAACACCCCGTGCCGACCGGCCTCCACGAGGAACAGCTGCTTGAGCTCGTTCAGCTTCGCCGGGTGCTCGGCGGAGATGTCGCGCGCCTGCGTCCAGTCCACCGAGGTGTCGTAGAGCTCCCACTCGTCGTCGAAGTAGCGGCGCTGCTCGCCCTGGACCATCTCCCACGGCGTGCCGTGGCGGGTCACCGCCATCCAGCCGTCGTGGTAGATGCCCCGGTTGCCGACCATCTCGAAGTACTGCACGCGGTGCCGGTCCGGCGCGTCGGGGGCGTTGAAGCTGTAGAGCATGCTGGTGCCCTCGATCGGCTTCTGCGCGATCCCGTCCACCTCGACCGGGTGCGGGATGCCCGCGGCCTCCAGCACGGTGGGCACCACGTCGATCACGTGGTGGAACTGGTGGCGCACCCCGCCCCGCTCGTCGATCCCCCGGGGCCAGTGCACGATCATGCCGTCCCGGGTGCCCCCGAAGTGCGAGGCGACCTGCTTGGTCCACTGGTAGGGCGTGTTCATCGCCAGCGCCCAGCCCACCGGGTAGTGCGCGTGGGTGGTGGCGTCGCCGAGGGCGTCGGCGTTGTCGACGATGAACTCGGCGCTGTCGGGGATGCCGCTGGCGAAGCGGTGCTCGTTGAGCGTGCCGCCGAGCCCTCCCTCGGCGGAGGCCCCGTTGTCGCCGAGGATGTAGATGAACAGCGTGTCGTCCAGCGCGTCGAGCTCCTCCAGCGCGTCGACGAGCCGTCCCACCTGGTCGTCGGTGTGCTCCGCGAAACCGGCGTAGAGCTCCATCAACGACGCGGCCGCCCGCTGCTCGGTCGCCGACAGCTCGTCCCAGTGCGGCACGCCTTCCGCCCACGGGGCCAGCTCGGCGTCCTCGGGGACCACGCCGAGTTCTTTCTGGCGCTGCAAGGTGATCTCGCGCTGCCGGTCCCAGCCGTGGTCGAACGCGCCCCGGTACTTGTCCCGGTACTCGCAGGGCACGTGGTAGGGCGCGTGGGTGGCTCCGAACGGCAGGTAGGCGAAGAACGGGTGGTCCGGTTTCAGGGACCGCTGGTCGCGCACCCAGTCGATCGCGTGGTCCACCAGGTCCTCCGACAGGTGGTAGCCGTCCTCCGGGCGGCGCGAGGGCTCCACCGGGGTCGTGCCGTCGAACAGCAGCGGGTACCAGTGGTTCATCTCGGCGCACAGGAACCCGTAGAACTTCTCGAAGCCCTCCCCCGTGGGCCACCGGTCGAACGGCCCCGCGGCGCTGACGTCCCGGGCGGGTGTCTGGTGCCACTTGCCGAAAGCCGCGGTGTTGTAACCGTTTCCGCGCAGCACCTGCGCCAGCGTGGCGGCGCTGCGGGGGCGGATGCCGTTGTAGCCGGGCGCGGCGCTGGCCATCTCGGTGGTCACGCCCATCCCGACCGAGTGGTGGTTGCGGCCGGTGAGCAGCGCCTGCCGCGTCGGCGAGCAGATCGCGGTGACGTGGAAGCGGCTGAAGCGCAGCCCGTCGTCGGCGAGCCGTTCGGCGGTCGGCATCCGGCACGGGCCGCCGAACGCGCTGGGCGCGCCGAACCCCATGTCATCGATGAGCACGACCACCACGTTCGGCGCCGACTCCGGCGGCCGCACCGGTTGCACGGGCTCGAACCGGGGCTGCTGGTCGCGCGCGTCCAGCGCGGTGGCCGAGGCGCCGACCTCGTCCGGGATCGGCAGGCGCTCGCGGGAGCGGACCGCATCGCTCATCCCAACCTCCTGGCATCGTCGAACCCGCGCAGCGGAACTGCTGGAAGAAGAATTGCGACCACCGGCTGCCCGGCGATCGCGGCAACCCTATCGAACCGAATTCGAACCACCAACCAGGCGAATGCCGGAACACCCGCGAACAACGGGAAACACCCAGCGTACGAGCAGGTCACGAAGCATTCGGACGGGCCCCAGACCAGTTTGGAATAAAATCCATAGAAAACGTCTATACCCCGCTCAACGGAGTATCAACAATCCCGTCGAATTTCGGCAACAGTCCGCTTTCCCGCCGAGCGGGACGAGCGCCATCGGCCGGCGCGGCGCCAGGTTCGAGGCCGCCTAGATCGTGGCGAGGAACGCCCGGACCGCAGCGGCGAACGCGTCAGGAGCGGCGGTGTGGACGAGGTGATCGGCATCCAGCTCGGCCGACGCGGTGCCCGCGCGGCGCTCGACCATGGCGACGACCTGCTCGGGCGGGATGACGCCCCTGGTGCCGTGCACCAGCAGAGCCGGACAGGCGGTGACCGTCCAGTCGGCCCAGTGGTCACCGTGGACCTGCTCCTCGGACTCGTACATCTCCTGCGGGTGGAAGGGCAGGCGCCAGGCGCCGTCCGCGTCTTCCCGCAGCCGGTCAGAGAAGAACGGCGCTGCCGGCCCCAAACCCGCTATCAGCGCGTCACGGGTGGGCGCCCGGTAGGGCAGGTCCAGCAAGAAACCGAACGGGTTCACCCCGTCCAGGCCGAGCGCGGCGGAACCCTCGGCGTTGACGAGCGCGCTGACGCGCTCGGGGTTCCGGGCGGCGAACTGGTAGGCGTTGATGGCGCCGAGGGAGTGGCCGAGCAGCACGACATCGTCCAGCTCAAGGTGGTCCAGGAGCGCCTGGAGGTCGGCGAGATATCCCTCCCGCGAGTAGTCGGCGGCGCGGTCGGACTCCCCTTGACCGCGCTGGTCCGGAGCGATCAGCCGCCACTCAGGAGCAAGCGCCTCGGCGAGGTGGGCGAACGCGGCGCCCTCGGACAGGTGGCCGTGCAGCGCGACCAGCAGGCGGCCCGTGCCGCCGAAGTCGAGGTAGGACAGCTTGCGGCCGTCGACGAGCAGATCGGCGCGGACGGCGGTGGCGGGCGTGGTGGTGCTGGTCATGCGGATCTCCTTCGTTCGGCGGCGATGGGACGGCGCCTCGGTGGCGATGACAGTAATGAGTATTTGGGCAAATGCGCAAGACGTTTGCGCAAGGCATTCGCCTAAGGCATGCGCCTTGTGCGCTCGATCCAATCTCCAGTAGCCTCCGACCATGGGAAATCGCGAAGACCTGCTCGCCGGAGCCCGCCGCTGCTTGGAGGACAAGGGCTGGGCGCGCACCACGGTCCGCGACATCTCGGCGGCGGCCGACGTCAGCATGGCCGCCATCGGCTACCACTTCGGCTCCCGCGAGGCGCTGCTCAACGCCGCGCTCATCGACGCCATCGACGAATGGGGCACCAGTGTCGGCCGCACCCTGGCGGGCTTCGCCTCGGAGGACGCCACGCCGGCCGAGCGCTACGAGGCGATGTGGGACCGGATCATCGAGTCCTTCTCCACCCACCGCACGCTGTGGCTCGCCTCGATCGAGGCGCTCACCCAAGCCGAGCACTCCGAGGACCTGCGCCGCTACCTCGCCGGGGGCCAGGCCCAGGGGCGACGGGGTCTGGCAGCCGTGCTCAGCGGCACGGCGGAGGACGCGGTCGACGACGCGGTGGCGCGCACCCTGGGCACCGTCCAGATGGCCATGCTCACCGGCGTGATGACGCAGTGGATCACCAACCCCGATCATGCCCCCACCGGCTCCGACATCGTCGCCGGACTGCGCGAGCTGGCACGCATCGTCGGACCCGATCACTCGTAAACCCGCTCGCGAATCACGTTCGACGGCACCGGAAACGACCGACCGCTGACTCCGCGATCACGAACCCGCAGGCGCCAACTCGCGTCGGGGATCAACGGTGAACGGTCCGGCAGACACCGCTTCCAGGAAACTGCTGGCGGGCTGCTCGCTTCCTGGTGCCCGAACTCGGGCTCCGGGACCGAGAACACACGAAACCCCGATGCACTCTGGGCACGAGGGTGCAATAATGCACTATGCAATGAAACGTGCAACAGACGCGCGCAGGCGGCGCATGGCCGCGACCGCCGCGCAGATGACTTCGCACGCTCGCAGGCTGACCGCCGAACGCGGCTTGTCCGGGTTCACCGTCGAGGAGGTCTGCGAGCAGGTCGGGATCTCCCGGCGCAGCTTCTTCAACTACTTCGCTTCGAAGGACGACGCGGTCCTCGGAGTGCCCGCCCGCAGGGACGACGACGAGCTCACCGCCTGGTTCGCCGCTAGGGGAACCCCGGAAAGCCCCGAGGTTTCGGCGAACCTGCTCGACGACCTCGCCGAGCTCGCGGTGCACCGCTGGGACACCTCCGGCATCACCGCCGAGAGCGTCCAGGACGTGCGCGCCGCGTTCGAGCGCGAGCCCAAGCTGTTCACGAAGGGCCTCGAGCGGATGTTGCGCGACGAGGAGACCGCTGCGGAGCTCGTCGAGCGGCGCGAAGGCCTGCCGCCCGGTGACCTCCGCGCCGCTGCCGCCGTGCAGCTCGTCCAAGTCCTCTGCCGGGCTGCCGCGCGGGAATTCCTCGACTCGAACAGCGAAGACACCTTCGCGGAGATCCTGGCGCGCCGGCTCGCCGCCGCCCGCGAGCTCCTCGCTCCGACCCAAGACCCCGAACGGAAGCCATGACAAGCACCGCTCCCGCACCGCTGCTGCTGACCCAGCGGCGGATCTGGATCATCTTCAGCGCGCTGATCGCGGGCATGCTGCTCGCCAGCCTCGACCAGACGATCGTGTCGACCGCGATGCCGACGATCGTCGGCGACCTCGGCGGCGTCGAGCACCAGGTGTGGATCACCACCGCCTACCTGCTGGCCACCACGATCGTGATGCCGATCTACGGCAAGTTCGGCGACGTCCTCGGCCGGCGCCGGCTGTTCCTGGTGGCGATCGCGCTGTTCACCCTCGCCTCGGTGGGCTGCGCCGTCGCCACCGACTTCTGGACGTTCGTCGTGTTCCGGGCCATGCAGGGCCTCGGCGGCGGCGGGCTCATGATCCTGTCGCAGGCGATCATCGCCGACATCGTCCCGGCCAGCGAGCGCGGCAAGTACCTCGGCCCGCTCGGCGGCATCTTCGGCCTGTCGGCCGTCGGCGGCCCGCTGCTCGGCGGGTTCTTCGTCGACCACCTGACCTGGCAGTGGGCGTTCTACATCAACATCCCGATCGGCATCATCGCGTTCGTCATCGCGCTCGCGGCGCTGACGCTGCCGAACAAGAAGGCCACCCAGCCGATCGACCTGCTCGGCGTCGTGTTCCTCTCGCTGGCCACCACGTGCCTGATCTTCTTCACCGACTTCGGCGGCGACAAGGCGCACGGCTGGAGCGCACCCGAGACGTGGGCCTGGGGCGCCGGTCTGCTGGCCTCGGCGATCGCGTTCGTCATCACCGAAGCCCGCGCCGCGGACCCGATCATCCCGCTGAGCTTGTTCCGCAACCCGATCTTCATCAACGCCACCGCGATCGGCCTCACGCTGGGGCTCGGCATGTTCGCCGCGATCGGGTTCGTGCCGACGTTCCTGCAGATGTCGTCGGGCACCTCGGCGGCGGCCTCCGGCCTGCTGATGCTGCCGATGATGGTGGGTCTGCTCGGCACCTCGATCACCTCGGGCGCCATGATCACCAAGACCGGGCGGTACCGGCTCTTCCCGATCCTGGGCACGATCATCACCGGTGCGGCCATGGTCATGATGACCACGCTGACCGCCGACACCCCGATCTGGCTGATCTGCGCGTTCCTGTTCGTGTTCGGCGCGGGCCTCGGCCTGATCATGCAGGTGGTCGTGCTGGTCGTGCAGAACGCGGTCCCGCCGGCCATGATCGGCACCGCGACCAGCACCAACAACTACTTCCGCGAGGTCGGCGCCTCGCTCGGCGTCGCGGTGTTCGGCACGATCTTCACCACCCGGCTCACCGAGAACCTCACCGACGTCTTCACCACGGCGGGAGCCTCGGCGGCCGACGCGTCGACCGCCACCGCGACGCTGGACCCGAAGACGCTGAGCCAGCTGCCCGGACCGATCCGCGACGGCGTGGTCACGGCCTACGCCGACGCCCTCGCCCCGGTCTTCTGGTACCTGCTGCCGTTCATCGGCATCGCCTTCCTCCTGGCCCTGGTCCTCAAGCAGATCCCGCTGTCGGACGTCGCCGGCCTCGTGGCCCGAGGCGAAGCGGTCGGCGGAGAGGAAGCGGAGCGCCTCGAAGCCGAACAGCGCAACACCAAGAAGCCGGAACCGGCTGCCGCCCAAGAAGAAACCCCCACCCCCTGACCCGCACCGTCTCCCCGGGTGGTGTCGATCCCACCAGAAATCGACACCACCCAAAGCTGCGACCAGGCCGTCTCCCAGTGCGTGCGGGCCGGGCTGCGGTTGACCAGCGATGCCGAG
>NZ_JBEOVY010000089.1:0-23177 GCF_040295745.1 Saccharopolyspora sp. NPDC002686 | reverse complement strand
GGCGTCGCGGTGTTCGCCGCCGTGCTGCTGGTGCTGGCCCTCAATGGAAATCGGACGTCCGATTTCCATTGAATTTGCGGGGAAACCCGGCCGGTGACCGCATGCTGTCCGTCGCGAGCGGTCGCCGGGGCTGCTCGCACCTCCACGCGAACGCGGGTCAGGTGTGGCTGTGCATGACGTGCTTGATCCGGGTGTAGTCCTCGAAGCCGTAGCGGGAGAGGTCCTTGCCGTAGCCGGAGTGCTTGAAGCCGCCGTGGGGCATTTCCGCGACCAGGACCATGTGGGTGTTCACCCAGACGCAGCCGAAGTCCAGGTCCGCCACGAAGCGCTGGGCCCGGCCGTGGTCGCGGGTCCAGACGCTGGAGGCCAGGGCGTAGTTCACGCCGTTGGCCAGGTCCAGGGCCTCCGCCTCGTCGGCGAACGCCTGGACCGTGAGCACCGGGCCGAAGATCTCCTCCTGCACGGGTTCGTCGTCCTGGCGGACTCCGGCGAGCACCGTGGGTGCGAAGAAGCAGCCCTCGTCGCCGATCCGCTCGCCACCGGTGAGCACCTGGGCGTGCTCGGGCAGGCGGTCGATGATGCCCTGCACCCGCTCCAGCTGGGCGGCGTTGTTCAGCGGGCCGAGATCGGCGTCCACATCGGACGGTGGGCCGCAGCGCAGCGCCCGGACCTCCTCCACCAGCAGGCGGGTGAACTCCTCGGCGACGGACTGCTCCACCAGCACTCGGGTCGCGGCCGTGCAGTCCTGGCCGGCGTTGAAGGTGCCCGCAGACGCGATGCCCGCCGCTGCCGCCGCCAGGTCCGCGTCCGCGAACACCAGCGCGGGCGCCTTGCCGCCCAGCTCCAGGTGCACGCGCTTGACGTCCTCGGCCGCCGCCGCGGCGACCTGCCGACCGGCGCGCGTGGACCCGGTGATCGACACCATCGCGGCGGCCGAGTCGGCGACCACGGCCTGACCGGTCTCCCGGTCGCCGCAGACCACGTTGAGCACGCCGGGCGGGAAGATCCCGGCGGCCACCTCGCCGAGCAGCACCGCGGACACCGGCGTGGTGTCGGCGGGCTTGAGCACCACGGTGTTGCCCGCGGCGATGGCCGGGGCGATCTTCCACACCGCCATCAGCAGCGGGTAGTTCCACGGCGCGACCTGGCCGACCACGCCGACCGGTTCCCGCCGCACGTAGGAGGTGTGCTCGGGCGCGTACTCCGCCGCGGCAGTGCCTTCCAGCACCCGCGCCGCGCCGGCGAAGAACCGGATCTGGTCGATGGAGGCCTCGACCTCCTCGCTGCGGGTGGCCGCCACCGGCTTGCCGGTGTTCTCCACCTCCGCCGCCACGAACTCGTCGGCGCGCCGCTCGAGCTCGTCGGCCAGCTGCAGCAGCAGCCGCTGCCGGGTGGCGGGCGTGGTGCGGCGCCACTCCGCGAAAGCCCGCTGGGCCGCGGCGTAAGCCGCTTGGACGTCCTCAGTGGACGAAAGCGGGGCGGTGCCGAACACCTTGCCGGTGCAGGGGTCGACCAGCTCGGTGGTGAGCCCGCTGCGGGCGTCCACCGCTCGACCGTCGATGATGTTGCGGATCTGGCGCATCAACGTCCTCCGGGCAGGATGCACAGCATGTCGTACAGCACGTGAGCAGCGGCGATGCCGGTGATCTCGGCGTGATCGTAGGCCGGGGCGACCTCCACCAGATCGGCGCCGACCACGTTGAGGTCGGCCAGCCCGCGCACCACTTCCAGCAGCTCGCGGCTGGACAGCCCACCGGCCTCGGGGGTTCCGGTGGCCGGCGCGAACGCCGGGTCCAGCACGTCGATGTCGATGGACAGGTACACCGGCCGCGAGCCGAGGCGGGCGCGGATGCGCTCGATGATGGTGTCCAGCGGGGTCCGGGCGAACTCGCGGCTGTGCACCGCGGCGAAGCCCATCCGCTCGCTCTCGTCCAGGTCGAGCTTCGAGTACAGCGGGCCGCGCAGCCCGACGTGCATGGAGTGCTCGAAGTCGATCAGGCCTTCTTCGGCGGCGCGGCGGAACGGGGTTCCGTGCGTGTAGGGCGCGCCGAAGTAGGTGTCCCAGGTGTCCAGGTGGGCGTCGAAGTGCAGCACCGCGATCGGCCCGTGCCGCTCGTGCTGCACGCGCAGCAGCGGCAGCGCGATGGTGTGGTCGCCGCCGATGGTCAGCAGCGTGCGGCGGGTGCCGGACAGCTCGCGCGCGCTGGACTCGATGGTGCTGATGGCCTCGTCGATGTCGAACGGGTTCACGCCGACGTCGCCGGCGTCGGCGACCTGCCGCACGGCGAACGGTTCGGCGTCCATCGCCGGGTTGTACGGCCGCAGCAGCCTGGAGCTCTGCCGCACGTGGTTGGGACCGAACCGGGCACCGGGCCGGTAGCTGACGCCGGTGTCGAAGGGCACGCCCCAGAGCAGCACGTCGGCGTCGGGCACGTCGGCGAGCCGGGGCAACCGCGCGAACGTGGTGTCCCCGCCGTAGCGCGGCACGCGCGTGGCGTCGACCGGACCGATCGGGTCGTTCATCCTCATTCCTCCACTACCTGTTGAGCTCACGCCTGGTCCGCTGCGAGGACTTCGGCCGCCGTGCGCTTGCCGGATTCGATCGCGCCGTCGATGAAGGCCCGCCAGCGGCGCGCGGTGTGCGAACCGCTGAAGTGCACCCGACCCTCGGGCCGGCCGACGGGCAGCTCGTACTTCGCGAATTGGCCTGCGCGGAACGTCGCCCACGTGCCCTTGGAGAACTCGTCGTGCACCCAGGCGTAGGAGTGCGCGTCGAGGACTTCGGCCTCCGGCGCGAACTCCCGCACCGCGCGCTGCACGTCGGCGAGGTCATCGGCGTCCACGCGGTCGTGCTCCGGGGCGAAGCAGACCAGCACCACACCGCGGTCGGTGGTCTTCATCGCGCCGACGTAGTCGAAGCTGGTCCCCCAGCCGAAACCGCTGATGTCCTCGGGGACGTTGCGGGCCAGCGCCCAGACCTTCTGGCCCTGACCGGCGTGGTTCTCCTTCGAGATCGCGAGCTTGTCCGCGGGCAGCGCCGGGGAGAACTCGATGTCCTGCCACACGCCGACCGGCGTGGTCATGACCACGCGATCCGCCCGCACCGAGCCGCCGTCGTAGGTGACCGTGACGCCCTCGTCGTCGGACTCGACCTTGCGCACCGGGCTGGACAGCCGCAGTTCCGCGCCGCCGTCGTCGAGGATCGCCCGCGCCAGCGACGCGGTGCCGTTGACGAAGGTGTGGCCCAGCACGCTGGCCTGCACCATGCCCCACAGCGAACTGTCCATCGAGGAGCACCAGCGGAGGATGTCCAGCGCCGAACCGGTGTCCTCGTTGGCGTTGGCGCAGCCGCAGAACCAGGACATCATCAGTTCCTTGGCGTTGCCGGTCAGACCGGCGTTCTCCGCCCACTGGCGGATCGGCACGTCGAGGTCGGCGACGTCCTGTTCGGACAGCGGCCGCATCGGGTCGAACCGGGACGCGTCGGCGATCAGCGCCCGCACCGCGTGCTCCAGCTGCTCGTACTCCTGCGGCGGCACCGGCAGCAGCGTGTCCAGGACCTCGCCGTGGTCGGACCAGGTCATCCGGGCGGGCAGCTCGCTGTCCTCGACCGGGATGTCGTAGCGCTGCACCTCGGCCCACACGTGGGTCTGCTGCGGGACGATCCAGGTGCCGCCCATTTCCAGCCCGACACCGTCGAACACGTCCGGCTGGTACCAGGTGGAACCGCCGATCCGGTCCCGCGCCTCCAGGACCAGCACGTCCTTGCCCGCTTCGCGCAGGTCGCGCGCGGCGGTCAGCCCGGCGAACCCGGCACCGATGACGACGACGTCGTAACGATCCATGCTTGCACTTCCTCGTTCATCGCTCGGAGATCAGACGTTCGCGGTTGCCCGAACGTCGGTTTCGGCGGGCACCGGTCGGGGACTGCCGATGCCCAGCAGCAGGTAGCTCGCGGCGGTGGTGGCGGCCGCCAGCACGAAGCTCAGGTCGATGCCGCCGGTCAGCTCCAGCAGCGGCCCCTTGTACAGCGCGGTGTCCACCGCCAGCAGGCCGACCAGGGAGCCGATCGCCCAAGCGGCGGCCGCGCGCAGGTTCCAGCCCGCCGAGTACCAGTAGATGCCGCCGCGCGAGCGCCGGTTGTAGACCTGCAGCGCGTCCGGGTCGTACCGGCCCCGGCACTGCGCGAAGCCGATCAGCGTGATCACCGCCCACGGCGTGCCGACCGCGGTGAGCAGCAGCACGAACGCGGTGACCGCGTCCTGCGCGTCCCAGACGAAGTAGCCCAGGAACACCAGCACCGTGGAGATCGCGGAGGTCAGGACGGTCGCCTTGACCCGCGACAGCGGCGGCACGATCGCATCCAGGTCCAAACCCATGCTGTAGATCAGCACGCCGGCGTTGCCGATGGTGCCGAACACGCCGTTGAGCAGCAGGGGCAGCAGGAACCACAGCGGTGCGGCGGCGACCAGCGAACCGACGTAGTCCTCGGCGGCGCGGGAGGCGAAGGCGGTGAACGTGCCGAACAGCTGCGGGATCAGCAGCCCGAGCATCATGCCCGCGCAGGTTGCGGCGAAGACCTTGCGGGACGAGTAGCGGCGCGGCGAGACGTAGCGGCTGTAGTCGCCGAGCAGCGTGATGAAGGCCATCGGACCGCTGAGCCCGGCAGCGACCACCGACAGCGCCCAGGTCTGCCAGAAGCCGCCCAGCAGGTACCCGGAGTCGGTGACGGGGCCGGTCTGGAACTGGTCCGCGTAGGCGAACAGCCCGACCGCCATCAGCGCCACCGTGCCCAGCGCGACCCACTTGCTCAGCCGGGTCAGCAGCTGGTAGCCGAAGATCGCGACCAGCACCGACAGCACGGCCAGCGCGGCGTAGGTGACGCTGTGGCTGACGCCGTCGTCGGGCAGCCCGAACATCCGGTGCAGCGGACCGACGACGGCCGCGCCACCGGTCCACACCGTCAGCGCCGCGTAGCCGAGCGACAGCAGCAGGCCGATGACCGAGCCGATCAACCGGCCGCGCACGCCGAAGTGGCCGCCGCTGCTGGTGGACAGGTTGGTGCCGGTGCGGAACGACACCAGCGCCAGCGGCGCGACCAGCAGGGTGCCCAGCAGCGTCCCGACGATCATCGAGGTCGCGGAGGGCCAGAACTCCAGGCCGAACGAGGCGGGCAGCCAGCCGAAGATGACCACGCCCAGGCACAGGTTCGAGCCGAGCAGGATGCCGGCGATGTCGCGGGGCCGTCCGGTGCGGTCGGCGTCGGGAATGGTGTCCACGCCGTGCGTCTCGATGCTGACGGGCGCGGCCGATCTCGGTTCTGAGGGCATTCGTCGACCTCCTGGGCGGGGAACTGGATCTCGGTGAGCCGCGCGGCACCGGCACCCAGCGTGGCCCCGGTCACCGACCGGAGGTAGTCACCGATCCTCCGAAGTCCCCCACCACCGTTGGACGATCGCACAACCCCCCAAGACGATCGTCCGAACCACCCCTCCCCCAGCCCGTCGAACCCCGCAAATTCAATGGAAATCAGACGTCCAATTTCCATTGGATTTGCGCCCCGACACGCCGGGCGCCCGACACGCCGGTGGTGTGCAGTTTCAATTGAAACTGCGGTTTCCCGCAGCGGTCAGGACTGGCGGAGGGCGCGGAGGGCGAGGAAGAGGTCGACCCGGTCCGCGGTGCTGGAGAGGCTTCGACCGGTCAGCTCCTCCACCCGGTTCATGCGGTGGCGCAGGGTGTTGATGTGCACGTGGAGGCGTTGTGCCGCTTCCTGCCAGCGCCCGCCCGCGTCGAGGAACACCGCCAGGGACGGGACGAGGTCGCTGCTGCGCCTCTCGTCGTGGTCGAGCACGGGGCCGAGCAGCGTCCGGGACGTCGCCGCCAGCAGCTCCGGGTCCTGCGCCGACAGCAGCAGCGCCGGGCTGCTGAGCTGCTCGTGCGTCATCCAGCCGCGCTCGCTGCGCGAGGACACCGCTTCCGCGGCGTGCGCCGCTTGCAGCAGGCTCACCCGCAGGTCCGAGGCGGTGCCCGGTTTTCCGACACCAACGTGCACCACGCCGCTGTCGAGCGAATCGTGGATGCGCCGCGCCAGCTCTACCGCGCTCTCCGGCACCCGCGCGAACGCGACGACCTCGCCGCCGCGCTGCGCCGCAACGCCGTCGGTGCCCAGCAGATCGCCGAGCCGCTGCAACACGGCGTCCGGGGCTTCGGTGCGCACGACGACCGCGGCGAGCGGGCCGTCCGGCGGCAGGCCCAGCGAGTGCAGCCGGGTGCGGACGGTGTCGATCCCCACCGCTCCACTGTGGACCCATTCGAAGAGCTCCCACGCGTAGCGCAGCTCCGTCGCGCGGACCGCTCGGGTGCGCTCGATCTCCAGCGCGATGAACGGCATCGCCTGCACCACGGCCGCCTGCTGCTCGACGTCGAGCTCGTCGGTCGGCCTCGGCAGCAGCAGCTCCGCCTCCGCCAGGCCCTCGCCCACCAGCGGCAACGAGTGGTTCGGCGTCGGCACCTCGCCCGCCACCAGACCGCCCGCGACCCGCACCGCCACGGGCTCGCCGAGCTGCTTGGCCAGCGTCCTGACCACGGTTCCGACGCCGCGGTCGATCCGCAGCGCGGCCACGATCGCGTCGTGCTGCGCGAGGTGCCTGCGCAGCGGGCGCTCCCACTCCGCCCGCTTGGTGGTGACGAAGGCCTCCACGATCTGCAGGAACGCGACCTCGGCGGGCACCACGAAGCAGGTCAGCCCGCGGTCGCGCGCGGCGTCCACGAACTCCTCGGGCACCCGCGTCTCCGGCGGCACGAGCCCGAACCCGACGGCCGCGACGTCGGCCTCGACGAGATCGGCCACGAAGGCCTCCGCGGTGATCCCGGCGGTGCGCCACACGCCCGCGGTGAGCACCACCTCGCCGCCGCGCAGGAATCGCCCCGGCGCCTGGATCTCGATGGTGTGCACCCAGCGGATCGGCCGGTCCACCCGGCCGCGCACCCGCACCCGCAGATCGAGTTCCGGCAGGTTCAGCAGATCTTCGACGAGCACCGCGCCACCTCCGTCACGCCTCGGGCCGGTCGAGCACTTGCAGGGCCAGCCACAGCTCCGCGCGCACACCCGGCTGGTCGAGGCTGCGTCCCAGCAGCTCCTCGACCTTGTGCATCCGGTTGCGCAGGGTGTGCCGGTGCACGCCCAGCCGGTTCGCCGCCGGATCCCACTGGCCGTGGTGCGCCAGCCAGGCCTGCAACGACTTCACGAGCACGTCCTGGTCCCGCAACGGTGCCAGCACGGCCTCGGCGAACGCCTGCGCATCGCAGTCCGGCACGAGGTCGAGCACACCGCGCCCGGCCAGGTCCGCGAAGCGCACCACGGCGTCTCCGCGCCTCGCCGCCCGCGCCGCCTGCTCGGCCTGCCGCAGGCCTTCGGCGAGCCCCACCGCGGTGCTCGGTTCCGACACTCCGACGGCGAGTCCGGACTGATCGGTGAGCCAGTCCAGCGCGTCCTCGGCGACCAGTCCCACCACCTCGTCACCGTGCTCGGCCAGGTAGACGGGTGCGCTGGGCTGGTCCGCGACCAGCCCAGCCAGCAGTTCGTCCTGGTCCCGCGCTCCGCGCAGCACGACCACCCGGAAGGGCTCAGGCGGGAGTTCGGCGTGCAGGTCGCCGAGCACGTCCTGCACCGGTTCGCCGCGCAGCATCAGCTCCAGGAAGCCCGACCGCAGCCTTCGCCGCGCCGCGCCCAGCGCCTCCACCTGCTCCAGGGCGAGCGTCAGCAGCGAGGCCGCGGAGTTGATCACGTGGTGGTCGGTGGTGGCGAACGGCCCGTCGCGGCCCACGACCAGGAACCCGCGCGCCCGACCGCCCAGCGCCTGCATGCTCACTTCCTGGTCGCCGAGCGAGAAACCGGCCGCGGCCAGGCCCCGCTTCGCGCGCATCTTGTCCACTTCGGACACCAGCTCGCCCAGCCGGGCACCGGCGCCGACCGGCGCGCTGTGCAGCAGCCGACCACCCGAGTCCAGCAGCAGCACCCACGCGTCGAGCAGCCGCGCGAGCTTGCGCACGAGCGCGTTGACGCCGTTGGTGGTGCCCGCTGCCTGCGCGAGTTCGTGCTGCGCGCGGCTCGTGCGCCGCAGGATCGCGTACTCCTCGGCCGCGACGGCGTGCGAAACCGCTTTGCTGATCGCGATGAACGGGGTCGGGCGCGGCACTTCGAGCAACGGCAGCCCGGCGCTCTCGGCCGCGGCCACCAGCTCCGCCGGGACCGCCCGATGGCTCAGCCCGACGCCGAACCCCAGCCCCGCGGCGCCCACCGAGGTCAGCCGGTCGACCAGCCCGCCGCAGTCCTCCGCGCGCAGCGTCAAACCGGTGGTGAGCAGCAGCTCGCCGCCCTCCAGGAACGGCGCCGGATCGGCGAGCTCGCTGGTGTGCACCCAGGCGATCGGCCGGTCCAGCGCCCGCTCCCCCGCGCGGACGCCGAGCCCCAGCCCGGTGTCCGCGACCAGGTCGCGCAACGTGAACGGCACCCGGCCACCTCCCGACATTGTGTCCAATCCCAGAACGTGAGTTAACCAGATCGTCACCTGTTCGGACGGGTGCCTCCCACCCGAACCTGGTCCCAGTACGAGACCACCAGGAGGCCCCGTGACCACCACCCAGGCGCGCGTCCTGCGCACCGAGATCCCCGGACCGAACTCCCGCGAGCTGCAGCGGCGCCGCGACGCGGCGGTGGCCGGCGGCGTGTCCAGCGTGCTGCCGGTCTACATCACCGAGGCCTCCGGCGGCGTCCTGCAGGACGTCGACGGCAACTCGCTGATCGACCTCGGCTCGGGCATCGCGGTCACCAACGTGGGCAACGCCGCGCCCGAGGTCGTCGAGCCGGTGCGCCGCCAGGTCGCCGAGTTCACCCACACCTGCTTCATGGTGACGCCCTACGAGAACTACCTGCAGGTCTGCGAGGAGCTCGCCGCGCTGACCCCCGGTGACCACGACAAGCGCAGCGCGCTGTTCAACTCCGGCGCCGAGGCCGTGGAGAACGCGGTCAAGATCGCGCGCCGGGCCACCGGCCGGCAGGCGGTCGTGGCGTTCGACCACGCCTACCACGGCCGCACCAACCTGACCATGGCGCTGACCGCGAAGTCCGTGCCGTACAAGCACGGCTTCGGCCCGTTCGCCCCGGAGATCTACCGGGTGCCTGCGTCCTACCCGGCGCGCGACGAGCGCACCGGCGAGCAGGTCGCGCGGGAGGCGATCGAGCGGATCGAGAAGCAGCTCGGCGCCGACCAGGTGGCCGCGGTGCTGATCGAGCCGATCCAGGGCGAGGGCGGGTTCATCGAGCCGGCACCGGGTTTCCTGCCCGCGATCTCGCAGTGGTGCACCGACAACGGCGTGCTGTTCATCGCCGACGAGATCCAGACCGGCTTCTGCCGCACCGGCGCGTGGTTCGCCTGCGACCACGAGAACGTGGTGCCGGACCTGATCACCACGGCCAAGGGCATCGCGGGCGGCCTACCGCTGGCGGCGGTGACCGGTCGTGCGGACGTGATGGACGCGATGCCGCCGAGCAGCCTGGGCGGCACCTACGGCGGCAACCCGATCGCCTGCGCGGGCGCCCTCGGCGCGATCCGCGCGATGCGCGAGCAGGACCTGTCCGCCGCCGCACGCGCCATCGGCGACCTGGCGTTCACCCGCCTCCGCGCGCTCGCCAAGGACAACGAGGCCGTCCTCGACGTGCGGGGCCGGGGCGCGATGATCGGCATCGAGTTCGTCAAGCCGGGTACCACCGAACCGGACCCGGAACTGACCTCCCGCATCGCGAAGGCCTGCCACGCCCGAGGCGTCGTGATCCTCACCTGCGGCACCTACGGCAACGTGATCCGCCTGCTCCCACCCCTGGTCATCGACCACGCCCTCCTCGAAGAAGGCCTGACGATCCTCGAAGAGGCGATCACCGAGCACACCAGCTGAAACCCAGGCCGCGGGCGCCCCACCGAACAACGCGCGCCCGCGGCCCCGCCTGAACGCCCCAGTTCCGTCGCGGACAACCACACCTGCGTGTGACACGGTTTCTCCATGAGTGACGATAATCTGTTTTTGTGTCACATCTGAGCAGCTCCGACCTTGCCGCTTCCCCTTTCGTCATTCATGCTGGCGGCATGGCACTGGCTGACGAGCGCGGGGCACGCACCGAGATCACGGCCAACGGACAAGGCCGGGTGACGATTCCTGCTTCGATCAGGCGCGAGGCGGGGATCGAGCCGGGCGCACCGCTCGCGATCTACGTCGAAGACGGTCGCGTTGTCATCGAGACGCGCGCACAGCTCGCAGACCGCATCCGGCGCGACGTCGCAGCGACTTGGCGCGGCAGCGGATCCGCAGTGGACGAGCTGATCGACGACCGCCGTGCAGCAGCCGCCGCAGAGGCCGGCGAGTTCACCGGAGGCCGTCCGTGACCACCGTGCTGGACACATCGGCAATCCTGGCTTGGCTCCGAGGGGAAACCGGCGCGGACAGGGTGGACGCTGTCATCGACAACGCCACGATGTCGACCGTGAACTGGTCAGAGCTCGCCCAGAAACTCGCTCAGCATGGCGCGGACGCGGCGCGCACGTGCGATCGCCTCCGCACTTTCGGGATAGCGGTCGAACCGTTCACAGCTGATGATGCCGTGCGCGCCGGTGAGCTGTGGATGCGCACGCGGTCCGCCGGATTATCACTGGGCGATCGTGCCTGCTTGGCGCTGGCCATCCGGCTCGACGCCCCGGTGGTCACGGCCGACAAGGCATGGCAGGACGTCGACGTGCAGGTGTCCGTGGAGCTGCTGCGCTGATCCACATCGCAGTGTTCGACTGCCGCCCGTGAGCACTTTGGGTTGTTATGGCGACCCGAAGTGCTCACGGGTGTTGTGCAGGCGGATCACTCCTCGGCGGCGAGCTGACCGCAGGCTGCGGCGATCTCCTGGCCTCGGGTGTCGCGGACCGTGCAGGACACTCCCGCGTCGCGGACCCGGCGGACGAACTCGCGCTCCACCGGCTTCGGGCTGGCGTCCCACTTGCTGCCCGGGGTCGGGTTCAGCGGGATCAGGTTGACGTGCGCGAACTGGCCGAGGTGCTTGCGCAGGAGCTTGCCCAGCAGGTCGGCTCGCCACGCGTGGTCGTTGATGTCGCGGATCAGCGCGTACTCGATCGACACCCGGCGTCCGGTCTGGTCGGCGTAGCCGCGGGCGGCTTCCAGGACCTCGGCGACGTTCCAGCGGTTGTTCACCGGCACCAGGGTGTCGCGCAGCTCGTCGTCCGGCGTGTGCAGCGACACCGCCAGCGTCACGTTCAGGTTCTCCGCGGTCATCTTCTTGATCGCCGGGACCAGGCCCACCGTCGACACGGTCACCGAGCGCTGCGAAAGCCCCAGGCCCTCCGGAGACGGGTCGCAGATGCGGTGCACCGCGTTGATCACCCGGCGGTAGTTCGCCAGCGGCTCGCCCATGCCCATGAACACGACGTTGGACAGCCGGCCCGGACCACCGGGGACCTCGCCGTCGCGCATCGCGGCAGCCGCCGAGCGCACCTGGTCGACGATCTCCGCGGTCGACAGGTTGCGCTGCAGACCGCCCTGGCCGGTGGCGCAGAACGGGCAGGCCATGCCGCAACCGGCCTGGCTGGAGATGCAGACGGTGGCGCGGTCCGGGTAGCGCATCAGCACGCTCTCCAGCAGCGTGCCGTCGTGCGCGCGCCAGAGCGACTTGCGGGTCGTGCCGTCGTCGGTGACGAGGCTGCGGACCTCGGTGAGCAGCGTCGGCAGCAGCTCCTCGCCGAGCTTGGCGCGGCTGGCCGCGGGGATGTCGGTCATCGACTCGACATCGGCGTTGAGGCGGCCGAAGTAGTGGTGCGCCAGCTGCTTGGCGCGGAACGGCTTCTCCCCGAGCTCGGCGACGGCGGCCTTCCGCTCGTCGGCGGAGAGGTCGGCGAGGTGCCGCGGCGGCATACCGCGGCGCGGGGCGTCGAAGACGAGAGGCAGGGAAGTCGCAGACATAGCGTCCCCCATCTTCCCACGGCCGGAGTCGACCTTGGTGGCGGCCACCGGTCGAGGTACAGTTTTCGCCGTGGCGAAACCCGGGTCTTCACGCGTCCGAAACACAACTCTCGTCGTGGCGGCGTTCCTGCTGGTCACCACCTCCTGCGGGACCGGGTTCAGCCAGCCCGACGACGGGCGCAAGCACGTGGTCACCACGTTCACCGTGATCGCGGACATGGCCCGCAACGTCGCCGGGGACGCGATCGCGGTGGAGTCGATCACCAAGCCGGGCACCGAGATCCACGAGTACGAGCCCACCCCCAGCGACATGCTCAAGGCGGCCAAGGCCGACCTGGTCCTGGACAACGGGCTCGGCCTGGAGCGCTGGTTCGACAAGTTCGTGCAGCGCAGCGAGGCCGAGCACGTGACGCTGACGGCGAACATCGCCCCGATCCCCATCCAGGGCGGCGAGTACCAGGGCAAGGCCAACCCGCACGCCTGGATGTCGCCGCGCACCGCGATGACCTACGTCGCCAACATCCGCGACGCCTTCATCCGCATCGACCCGGCCCACGCCGAGACCTTCCGCGCCAACGCCGACGCCTACCAGCGGCGCCTGGCCGAGATCGATCAGTACCTGCACGACGAGCTGGCCGCGCTGCCCGCCGAGCACCGCGCGCTGGTCACCTGCGAAGGCGCGTTCTCCTACCTGGCCCGCGATGCTGGTCTGCACGAGACGTACCTGTGGCCGGTCAACAGCGACGCCGAGGGCACGCCGCAGCAGATCAAGGCCACCACCGAGTTCGTCCAGGAGAACGGAGTTCCCACCGTGTTCTGCGAATCCACCGTCAGCGACAAGGCCCAGCAGCAGGTCGCGCGGGAGACCGGCGCACGGCTGGGCGACAAGCTCTACGTCGACTCCCTGTCCGGCCCGGAGGGACCGGTGCCGACCTACCTCGACCTGCTGCGCCACGACGCCGAGGCGATCGTCGCGGGTCTGCGGGGTGCCCGATGAGCTCGGCGATCAGCGCGCACCACATCACCGTCCACTACGGCGAGACGCTGGCGCTCGACGACGTGTCGGTGGACGTCGAACCGGGCCGGATCTGCGGTCTGCTGGGCATGAACGGCTCGGGCAAGTCGACGCTGTTCAAGTCGCTGATGGGCCTGGTGCGCCCGGATTCCGGGGACATCCGGCTGCTCGGCCGGGACCAGCGCCAGGCGCGGCGGGACGGCGTGATCGCGTACGTGCCGCAGTCCGAGGCCGTCGACTGGACGTTCCCGGTGACCGTGGGCGACGTCGTCATGATGGGCCGCTACGGGCACCTCGGCCTCACCCGCCGTCCCAGGCGGGCCGACAAGGCCGCGGTGCGCGCGGCGCTGGAGCGGGTCGGGCTCACCGAGCTGGCCGGCAATCCGATCGGCGCGCTCTCCGGCGGGCAGCGCAAGCGCGCGTTCGTCGCGCGCGGCATCGCGCAGGAGGCGCAGCTGCTGTTCCTCGACGAGCCGTTCGCCGGGGTGGACAAGAAGTCCGAGGCGATGATCACCGAACTGCTGCGGGCGCTGCGCGACGAAGGCCGCACGGTGGTGATCTCCACCCACGACCTGGCCAGCGTCCCGTCGCTGTGCGAGGAAGCGGTGCTGCTCCAGCAGCGGGTGATCGCGCACGGCCCGGTCGACGAAGTGCTGTCCCCGGAAACCCTCGCCCGCACCTTCGGCGTGGAAACCGCCGCCGAGCAGCACTCATGACGTTCCGCTTCCGCTGCCAGGGTGCCGTGAGCACTTTCCGGTGCCACAGCCCCGGAAAACGCTCACGGCACCTGACCAGCTCGAACAGCTCCCAGGAGACAAGGTGAACGAGATCTTCCAGTGGCTCGTCGAACCGCTGCAGTTCGGCTTCATGCAGCGAGCGCTGCTGGTCAGCCTGGCCGCCGGGCTCGTCTGCGCGGTGCTGTCCTGCTGGATCACGCTGATCGGCTGGTCGCTGCTCGGCGACGCCGTCTCGCACGCCGTGCTGCCCGGCGTGGTGCTCGCCTACGTCTTCGCGCTGCCCTTCTCGCTCGGCGCGTTCCTGTTCGGCACCCTCGCCGTCGGCTTGATCGCCGGGGTCCGCAGCACCACCAGGCTCAAGGGCGACGCCGCGATCGGCGTGGTGTTCACCGGGCTGTTCGCGCTGGGACTCGTGCTGGTCTCGCGGATCCCGAGCCAGGTCGACCTCAACCACATCCTGTTCGGCAACGTCCTGGGCGTCACCGACTCCGACATCCTGCAGGTGCTGGTGATCGCCGCGATCGTGCTGGCGGTCGCGCTGATCAAGCGCCGCGACCTCACCCTCTACGCCTTCGACCCCACCCACGCGCACGCGATCGGCCTGAACCCGCGGCGGATCGGCGCGCTGCTGCTGACGATGCTGGCGCTGACCGTGGTCGTGGCGCTGCAGGCCGTCGGCGTCATCCTCGTCACCGCGATGCTCATCACGCCCGGTGCCACGGCGTTCCTGCTGACCAAGCGCTTCCCGCAGATGCTCTCGGTGGCCGCCGCGCTGTCGGTGTTCAGCAGCGTCCTGGGCACCTACCTGAGCTTCCACCTGGACACCTCGACCGGCGGCATGATCGTGGTGTGCCAGGCCGTGGTGTTCGCGCTGGTCTACCTCGGTGCGCCGGAACAGGGCTTGATCGCGCGGGCGGTGCGCCGCCGCGGGCTCGCCGCCGGGCGCGCGAACACAGGACTCGTGGGAAGCACTGGCCAACCACCGTCATAAACGCACCGCAGGCGCCCGTATCGTGAAAGTATGACGAGTATGGCCGAGCGTCCGTCGCCGTCCGTCGAGGACTACCTCCGGGCGATATACGGGCTCAGCGAGCGGGGCGTGCCCGTCACCAACGCAACCCTGACGCAGCGTCTCGGGCTGAGCCCGTCCTCGGTGTCCGGGATGATCAACAAGCTGGACCAGCTCGGCCTGGTCACCCACGTCCGCTACCGCAGCGTCGAGCTGACCCCGGAAGGCCGCCGCCTGGCCCACGACGTGCTGCGCAGGCACCGGCTGATCGAGCTGTTCCTCGTCGAGGAGCTGAACTACAGCTGGGACGCGGTGCACCGCGAGGCCGACGCCTTGGAGCACGCGGTGTCCGACGAGCTCATCGCGCACATCGCGGCCAAGCTCGGCAACCCCACCCACGACCCGCACGGCGACCCGATCCCGACCGCGGACGGCCGGATGGAAGAACCGGCGACGAAGCTGCTGGACCAGGTCGAGCCCGGCTCGATCGGCACCATCGCGCGGGTCTGGGACACCGATTCGGAACTGCTGCGCTACCTCACCGAGCACGGCATGACGCTGGGCTCGCGCATCGAGGTCGTGGAGCGCAAGCCGTTCGGCGGGCCGCTGGTGGTGCGCGTCGGCGAACCCCCGAACGACGAAACGCACTTCGTGGGCAACGAGATCGCCGCGGCGCTATCGATCAGCGTGCACCGGTGAGCCGTCGGTGAACCGCGGGCCCACCGTGCGGGCGGTCACCACGCGAGCGCGTTCCGGCTGCTCGGCTGGCTCCTCGCCGTAGACCTGCTCGGTCACCAACCGGCCGTGCAGCTCGTCGGTCCGGTGCGCGCCCAGGACCGCCAGCAGCAGGTCGAACCGGCTGTCGGTCAGCGCGACCGCGACGTAGCAGAACCCGGCCAGACCGATGAACACCAGACCGGACACCCACAGCACCGGCGCGCCCTGCACCAGGAACATCACCGCGACGGCCAGCACCAGGGCGGATCCGAAGGCCACCCCGCGGGCGATGGACACCTGCTTCAGCATCGAGCGGAACGCGGGGTACTGCTCGCACAGCTGCCGCAGGATCCGGCTGCGCTCCCGGCGGTCCAGCTCCGCGAGCCGGCTCAAGCCCGCGGTGACCGGCTTCGCCGCGCGGTTGGCCATGGCTGCTCCTGTACCCCCGGGTGCTTGCACGATCGGGCACCCCGACACGCTGATCCGCACGCTGAGTGACCACTCCTAGTCGATCACGTGGACGGTCCAGGATCAAGGCGTCATTCGGGGGCGTTCGATTGCGGTAGGGGCACCGAAAAGTAACGCCACCGGGTGACAGTGCTCCGCTTGATCGACCGCCGGGGTTTTCCCGACCGGGACGCCGGTCACCCTCCGAGGTAGCCGGGGTCGATGCGGAGCCCCGCGGAGCGCCGGAGGAGGAGCGATGGCCATCGCAAAGGGCGCGCCCGCCTGGGTGGACCTGGCCACCCACCAGGTGTCCGAGGTCCGGGACTTCTACACCGGTCTGTTCGGCTGGCACTGGATCCAGCGGCCGGACTACAACATCGCGTTGAAGGAGCACAAGCCGGTCGCCGGCGTGCTGCCGCCCGAGGTCGAGGCGCCGACCGCCTGGACGCTGTACCTGGAGTGCGGATCGGCCCGCCGCGCGGTGGAACACGTCCGAGCTCTGGGCGGGAAAGTGCTGGTCCCACCCACGGAAACGCCCGCGGACGAGATGTTCCTGGTCGCCGAGGACCCCACCGGCGCGGTGGTCGGCCTCTGGGAAGCACCGCCCAACGGCACGTTCGGCCGGGACCACGCCGGGATGCTCTGCTGGGCCGAGCTGCACACCCGTGACGGCTCCGCCGCCGACCCGTTCTACGCGGACCTGCTGGGCTACCGCCAGGAGCAGATCGGCGAGCCGGGCGACGGGTTCGACTACACCGTCTGGTACGTCGACGACCAGCCGACCGTGGGCCGCTACGAAACCAGCCTCACGCTGCCCGAGGACGTGCCCGCGCACTGGCAGCTGTACTTCCAGGTCAACCCGGACCACAACACCGATGAGGCGACCGCGAAGGTGGTCGAGCTCGGCGGCAAGGTCCTGCGCGAACCCTCGGACTCCCCGCACGGCCGCCTCGCCCTGCTCCAGGACGTCGTGGGCGCGACCTTCTTCGTCATCGACACGGCCCAGCGCACCGGCGAGTGATCGGCAGGGTTCAGGGCATCAGGAGGGTGGTCGGCTTCCGGCGGATCCGGACGCGGTAGCCGACCGGGACCGTGCAGCCGGCGGTTTCGCGGGCCGCGCGGGCGGCGACCTTCGCGGAGAACTCGATGCCCAGGACCGCTTCGAGGGACTCGCGGTCGTCGAAGCGCCACACGGTGTCCACCGAGGTGCTCTCGAAGTCGTGGAGCTGGAAGAACGACTCGATCGCGACCGGATCGACCTGCGGCGCGTCCGCCCGCATCCAGTCCCCGTACGGCGAGCTCGCAGCGTCCAGGTCGACGATCGCGATCACGCCGCCCGGGCGCAGCACTCGCTCCGCCTCGGCCAGCCCCGGCTCGCAGCCGGGGCCGAAGAAGTAGGCCGTCCGCGCGTGCACCAGGTCCGCGCTGGCATCGGCCAGCGGCAGCTGCTGCGCAGGCGCCTGCCGAACGTCCACACCGGGGATTCCGGCCACCCGGCGACGCGCCTGCTCGACCAGCGGCGGATGCGGCTCGACACCGATCACGGTGCGCGCCTCGGCGGCGAAGAGCGGCAGGTGGAAGCCGTCGCCGCAACCGATGTCGACGACGTCCCGATCAACCCAGTCGCAACGCTCCCGCAGCGCGCTCCACAACGCGCCGGTGGCGTCCTGCGCCCGGTTCTCGATCTCGAACAGCTCCGGCCAGTGCCAGATGTTCGGGCTCGGCGTCACCTGCGGCCGAGCCGGTTTCCGCCAGCCGATCATCAGGACGGGATCAGCCAGAAGAGGATCATCCACGCGGCTGCCGCGGACGGGAGGAGCGAGTCCATGCGGTCCATCAGGCCTCCGTGGCCGGGCAATAGGTTGCCCATGTCCTTGATGCCGAGGTCCCGCTTGATCAGCGACTCCATCAGGTCGCCCAGCGTCGAGGTGCACACCAGGGCCGCGCCGAACAGCACGCCCATCCACCACTGGCCGCCGAGCATCAGGCTCACCGACAGCGCGCCGGCCACCACGCCGGTCAGCATCGAGCCTGCGAAGCCCTCCCAGGACTTCTTCGGGCTGATGTTCGGCGCCATCGGGTGCTTGCCGAACAGCACGCCGAACGCGTAACCACCGGTGTCGGAAGCGACGACACCGATCATGAAGCACAGCGCGCGGAACGCGCCGTCCTCCGGCCGCACCAGCATCGCGGCGAACGCGGCGAAAAGCGGGACGTACGCAGCGGTGAACACCGATGACGTCACGTCCCGCACGTAGCCGTCGACCCCGTGCCGGAACCGCCAGGCCAGGCAGGCCAGCACGGTGATCGCGAAGGCGACCAGCGCGCCGCGCAGCCCGAACGGCCAGGACAGCCACACCATGGCTTGCCCGCCCACCAGCACGGGGACGAGCGAAACCCTGATGTCGGCGCCGCGTTTGAACGCGCTGGCCAGCTCCACGCTGGAAACCGCCACCGCAGCAGCGACGATGCCGATGAACACGAAGCGCACCATCAGCAACGAGAGGATGATCGCGGCGCCGAGCACTACCCCGACGCCGATGGCGGCACGGAGATCGCGTCCGGCCCGGGAAGGACGCGAAGGCGGGTCCGGGGTGTCAGCGGACATTCCGGACTCACCTTCGCATTGGCCGGCCGTCACCACTCAGACCTCGAGCAGTTCCGCTTCCTTGTGCTTCACAAGGTCGTCGATCTGGGCGGTGTAGCGGTGGGTGAGGTTGTCGAGCTCCTTCTCACCCCGGGTGCCCTCGTCCTCGCCGGCCTCGCCGTCCTTGACGATCCGGTCGATCTCTTCCTTCACCTTGCGGCGGACGCCGCGGACGCTGACCTTGCCTTCCTCGCCCTTGGTCTTGGCGAGCTTGACCATCTCCTTGCGGCGCTCCTCGGTCATCTGCGGGATCGCCACCCGGATGAGCTGACCGTCGTTCGACGGGTTCACACCCAGGTCGGAGTCGCGGATCGCCTTCTCCATCGCCGCCAGCTGGCTGGCGTCGTAGGGCTTGATGACCACCAGCCGCGCCTCCGGCACGGAAACGCTGGCCAGCTGGTTCAACGGAGTCGGCGAACCGTAGTACTCGACGACGATGCCCGAGAACATCGCGGGGTTCGCGCGGCCGGTGCGAACGGTGGCCAGTTCGTCCTTGGCCCGCTCCACCGCCTTTTGCATCTTCTCCTCGCCTTCGAGAAGAGCTTCGTCGATCACGGCTGCTCCTTAAGTCTGTGCCGACCGGTGGACATTGCAAGTGTGGCGCGCGGTGCGCCGCCGTCCCACGGCGGGCCCGCGACCAGATCAGGATCCAGCACCGTCAGGCCGACGCGGCGGCCGGGGTGCTGACCAACGTGCCGATCTTCTCCCCACCCACGGCGCGGGCGATGTTGCCCTCTTCCAGCAGGTTGAAGACCAGGATCGGCATGGCGTTGTCCATGCAGAGGCTGAACGCGGTCGCGTCGGCGACCTTCAGGCCGCGCTCCAGCACCTCGCGGTGCGTGATGCTGTCGAACAGCTTCGCGTCCGGGGTGGTCTTCGGGTCCGCGGTGTAGACGCCGTCGACGGCCTTGGCCATCAGCACGACCTCGCAGCCGATCTCCAGCGCGCGCTGCGCCGCGGTGGTGTCGGTGGAGAAGTACGGCATCCCGGTGCCGGCACCGAAGATCACCACGCGGCCCTTCTCCATGTGCCGCATGGCGCGGCGCGGGATGTAGGGCTCGGCCACCTGGCCCATGTCGATCGCAGTCATCACGCGGGTGTCGATGCCGTGCTCGCGCTCCAGGAAGTCCTGCAGCGCCAGGCAGTTCATCACGGTGCCCAGCATGGCCATGTAGTCGCCGCGGGCTCGCTCCATACCGCGTTGCTGCAGCTCAGCGCCGCGGAAGAAGTTGCCGCCACCGATCACGATGGCCACCTCGACACCATCGGCGACGATCTCGGCGATCTGCCGGGCGACCGTGCCGACCACGTCCGGGTCGATTCCGACGCTGCCCCCGCCGAACATCTCACCGCCCAGTTTGAGCAGCACTCGTCCATAACCGCGCTGCGTCGGGCCCTCGTCGGTCACTGATTCCTCCTGCGAGGTTCTTAGCGGTCTGTGATCAATTCGCGTTGGTGGCACCTGGCGGAACCTCATGCGCCTTCTCGGCCGGGACGCGGCCGCCGGGGCCGCCCTCGAGAAGACGCATGAGAACCCGCAGGTGGCGAGCCACCTGACGTCCAGTTCAGTCGAGCACGCCGAGCATCTCAACCGCTCGTCGACGCGGGGTGCTCTCTTGCGAAAGCGCCCCGCCTTCACGAAGGCGGGGCGCCGAAGCCGCGTCTGGCGGCTGCCAGGTCCACCTGCTCACCAGATCAGGTGAGCAGGTGGTACACCACTGGGTGCGATCCCGGCAGACCGCTCGCAGCAGCAGGTCAGGCCTGGCCGACCTCGAACCGGGCGAAGCCGGTGACCGTCACGCCGGCCTCGTCCAGCAGCGCCTTGACGGTCTTCTTGTTGTCCTGCACGGACGGCTGGTCCAGCAGGCAGTTCTCCTTGAAGAAGCCGTTCAGGCGACCCTCGACGATCTTCGGCAGCGCCTTCTCCGGCTTGCCCTCCGCCTTCGCGGTCTCCTCGGCGATCCGGCGCTCGTTCGCGACCAGGTCCTCCGGGACGTCGTCGCGGCTCAGGTACTTCGGCTTGAGCGCGGCGACCTGCATCGCGGCGCCGCGAGCGGCCTCCGCGTCGTCACCGGTGTACTCGACCAGCACGCCGACGGCCGGCGGCAGGTCCGAGGAGCGGCGGTGCAGGTAGGTGGCCACGGCACCGTCGAACTTGGTGACCCGGCGCAGCTCCAGCTTCTCGCCGATCTTGGCGGACAGCTCCTGGATGACCTCGGAGACGGGCTTGCCGTCGAGGTCCGCGGCCAGCGCGCTCTCCAGGTCACCGGCACCGGCGGCCCGGGCGGCAGCCGCGATCTTGTTGGCCAGCTGGATGAACTCGTCGTTCTTGGCGACGAAGTCCGTCTCGCTGTTCAGCTCGATCAGCACACCGCCGTCAGCGGCGACCAGGCCCTCGGCGGTGGCGCGCTCGGCGCGCTTGCCGACGTCCTTGGCACCCTTGATGCGGAGGCTCTCGACGGCCTTGTCGAAGTCGCCGTCGTTCTGGTCGAGCGCCTTCTTGCAGTCCATCATTCCGGCGCCGGTCAGCTCGCGAAGACGCTTGACGTCGGCCGCACTGAAGTTCGCCATCGTGCGTTATCCGTCCCTCTTGTTACGAAGCTTAGAAGGTCTTGCTGGCGGGCAGCGGTCCCGCGGCGTTCGATCCGCTCGGCGGGAACCGGTGCCCGACTCGGGCGATCACGCCCTCAAGTGTGACTGGCAAGCAGCCTGATCGCGCCCCGCGTCCGAAGCCGGACGCGGGGCGCGGTGGATCAGGACTGCGCGGGCTGCTCGCCGCCCTCGGCGGCCTGGCCGGAACCGGCCAGCAGCTCCTTCTCCCACTCGGCCAGCGGCTCGCCGCCGGCCGGCTTCTCCTCGCCCTCCGGGGCGCCGTTGGTGCGGCCGCTGCGGGCCATCAGGCCCTGGGCGACGCCGTCGGCGACCACGCGGGTCAGCAGGGCGGCGGAGCGGATCGCGTCGTCGTTGCCCGGGATCGGGTAGTCGACCTCGTCCGGGTCGCAGTTGGTGTCGAGGATCGCGACGACCGGGATGCCCAGCTTGCGGGCCTCGCCGACGGCGATGTGCTCCTTCTTGGTGTCCACGATCCACACGGCGCTGGGCACCTTGCTCATGTCGCGGATACCGCCGAGGGTCTTCTCGAGCTTGTCCTTCTCGCGGGTCAGCATCAAGATTTCCTTCTTGGTGCGGCCCTCGAAGCCCCCGGTCTGCTCCATGGTCTCAAGCTCCTTGAGACGCTGCAGACGCTTGTGGACGGTCTGGAAGTTGGTGAGCATGCCACCCAGCCAGCGCTGGTTCACGTACGGCATGCCGACCCGCTGGGCCTGCTCGGCGATCGCTTCCTGCGCCTGCTTCTTGGTGCCGACGAACAGGATCGTCCCGCCGTGCGCGACCGTCTGCTTGACGAAGTCGAACGCTCCGTCGATGTAGGTCAGCGTCTGCTGCAGGTCGATGATGTAGATGCCGTTGCGCTCGGTGAAGATGTAGCGCTTCATCTTCGGGTTCCAGCGACGGGTCTGGTGCCCGAAGTGCACGCCGCTGTCGAGCAGCTGCTTCATGGTGACGACGGCCATGGCCTGATTCGCACCTCGTGGGTCGGGCGCGCCGGTCGGCGCGCGATTCGGTTGCTGCGACGAGCCGGGTGACCCGCCGCCCTGGCACCCGCTCCCGGCCACCCCACCCGGCTCACGAGGAGCGCGGGACCGCGGGGCACCGGCACCCTGCTGGGGGCAGCAGCGTCCGAGGTGTTGAACTCGGTACTGAGCCACCCGGTGGCCGACCGGAAGTCCGGTCACCTGCGCAGGCGTGGTGTGCGGGCACGCGAAGTCGGTCCGTGCGGACACGAAACCGCGCCAACAGTGTACTCGACGCGGCGGCTGACCCGATCGTGGAGTGCGAGTTGTCCACACCAGCCCGGCTTGTCCACAGATTTCCGCTTCCCCCTGTTGTCGGCCCCGGTGCGCGGCCACTGTGGGGGCATGCGCCAGTTGATCACGTCTGCCCTGCTCTGCACCGGTATCGCCACCGCTGCGATCGGCCTGTCCACCGCACCCGAACCGGTCGCCCGGCCCGCCCCGGCAGCGTCCACGAGAACCGCTGAGGGCCAGTTCGGCTGGCCGCTGGCCCCGCCACCCGCCGTCGCGCGCCCGTTCGAATCCCCGGAGCACGCCTACGGACCAGGTCATCGCGGAGTGGACCTGGTCGGCGAGGTCGACCAGCAGGTCCTGGCGGCCGGTGACGGCGTGGTCGTCTTCGCCGGCCAAGTGGCCGGTCGGAACCTGGTCTCGATCGAACACCCGACCGGCCTGCGCACCACTTACGAACCGGTCCGCCCGACGGCGGCGGTCGGCGACCAGGTCACCCGCGGCCAACCGATCGGCTACCTCGAACCAGGCCATCCCGAGTGCACGGCACAACCCCCGAATGCCTGCCTGCACTGGGGAGCCCGCCAACACCTGACGTACCTGGACCCGCTCCGCCTCCTGGGCGGGGGTCACGTCCGCCTGCTCCCCTGGGACTGACGACGAGAGGTGGGGGGTGGCCGGGAAACCCCCCCACCCCCCCCCACCCGAACGGGAAATCACACGT
>NZ_JBEOVY010000088.1:0-23784 GCF_040295745.1 Saccharopolyspora sp. NPDC002686 | reverse complement strand
CGCGCCGACGTCGGCTGGGTCGCCCAGCTCGCGAAGGCCGGGCTGATCAAGGACCTGTCGGACACCCCGTTGGCCGCCGATACCGCCGACTTCCTACCCACTCCGACCCGACGACCTCGAACACCCCCGGACGAGTGGTCTGCTCGCGTCGGGGAACCACAGTTTCAATGGAAACTGTGATCCGCCGTGGGTGGGTTGTGCAGTTTCAATTGAAACTGCGGTCCTCGGCGAGGTTCCGGTGGTATCGGACGGGTGATTCCGGGATCGGTGCGGAAGTGGGAAGGGGTTCACCAGGCGACGGGGAGGTTTTCGAGGCCGTAGATGGCTTGGTGGGTGGTGAAGGGGACCTGCACGTCCGGGATCGCCAGGTGGAGGTTCGGGAACCGCTGCAGCAGGGCGGGGAAGGCGATGCGCATCTCCATGCGGGCCAGCGGTGCACCGAGGCAGTGGTGGATGCCGTGGCCGAAGCCGAGGTGCGGGGTCGTCTCGCGGGTGATGTCGAGCCGGTCCGGATCGTCGATCAGCGCCGGATCCCGGTTCGCCGCGGGGAGGTTGAACATCACGAGGTCACCACGGCGGATGGTGCAGCCCTCGAACTCGACGTCCCGGGTCGCCATGCGCGGCGAGCCGCCGTTGACGACGCTGAGCCAGCGCAGCAGCTCCTCGACGGCCTTGGGCACGCTTTCGGGATCGTCGCGCACGAGAGCCAGCTGGTCCGGGTGGCGCAGCAGCGCGAGAGTGCCCAGACCGAGCATGTTCGAGGTCGTCTCGTGGCCGGCGACGAGCAGCAGGTTGGCGATGCCGACCAGTTCGGCGTTGGTGAGCTCGTCGTCGTGGTCGCGGATCAGCATGCCGATCAGGTCCTCGCCGGGCTCGCGGCGGGCCCGCGCGACGAGTTCGTTCATGTATGCCAGCGATCGCCGGGCGAGCTCGACCTTCTCGTCCTGCGGCAGCGTGGTGTCGAGCTGGCGGTTGGTGCGCTCCTGGAACTCGGCCTGGTCGTCGGCGGGAACCCCGAGCAGCTCGCAGATGACCAGCGACGGGATCGGCAGCGCGAAATCGGCGACCAGATCGGACGGTGCGCCGCGCCGCGCCATCGCGTCGAGGTGCTGGTCGACGATCTCGACGATGCGCGGTTCGAGCCGGCGCATGCGCCGGACGGTGAACTCCGGCGTGAGCATCCGGCGCAGCCTGGTGTGGTCCGGCGGGTCCAGCGAGAGCAGGTTCCCGCTGTGGTCACCGGAGAGCTGGCGCGGGTCCGGGGTCAGCCCGTCGAGGTCCTCGGGACCCCAGCCGTTGCGGAAGGTCTCGGCGTCGCCGAGCATCCGCCGCACGTCGGAGTGCCGGGTGAGCATCCACGCCGACGGGCCGAACGGGGTCGGCACCCGGGTGATCCCGGGCTGCTCGCGCAGCGCCGCCACGGCGGGCGCCGGGCCGAACCCGACGCGGAGGGCGCCGGCCTGCGATTCGTTCATGCGAGCTCCTGGTCTCGGTTGGTGGGTTGGCCCGGGAGGAATGCCGCGATCAGCAGGGCGAAGAGCGCAGCGACCGCGCCGATGCCCAGCACGACGCGGAATCCGCCGAGCGACGGCAGCGCCGCCCCGCCCAGCTCGATCGTCATGTGCGCGAGCACGACGCCCGCGACCGAGCTGGACAGCGACGTGCCGATGGAGCGCATCAGGGTGTTCAGGCTGTTGGCCGCAGCGGTTTCGGACACCGGAACGGCGGCCATGACCAGCGCGGGCATCGCGCCGTAGGCCAGTCCCACCCCGGCGCCGATGATGCTGGAGGCGATCATGAGCTGCCAGATGCTCGACAACATCAGCAGGCTCGATCCGTAGCCGACGGCGACCACGAGCGCGCCGACCATCAGCGTGACCTTCGGCCCCCTGGTCTGCGAGATCCGCGCGGACACCGGCGCCATCGCCATCATGATCAGCCCGTTCGGCGCCATCACCAGGCCCGCGGCGAGGATCGACTGCCCGAGCCCGTAACCGGTGGCCTCGGGCAGTTGCAGCAGCTGCGGGATGACCAGGGACGTCGCGAACATCGCGAACCCGAACACCACGGAAGCGATGTTGGTGAGCAGCACCTGGCGGCGCGCGGTGGTGCGCAGGTCGACCAGCGGCTGCGGCGTGCGCAGCTCCCACCGGCCCCACGCCGCCAGCACCACCAGTCCGGCGATGAGCAGGCCGGGTGTCACGCCGCCGGTCCAGCCCCAGTCGGCGCCCTTGGAAATCACCAGCAGCAGGCACAGAAGCGCCACCGACAGGCCCACCGCGCCCGGCAGGTCGAACCGCCCGCCGGTGCGGGCCTGCGATTCCGGCACCAGCGAGGTCACGAGCACCGCAGCGACGGCGCCGAGAGCTGCGGCGACCCAGAACAGCGTGTGCCAGTTGGCGTTCTCGGCGATGAACGCGGCCGCGGGGAGCCCCAGCGCGCCGCCGACGCCGAGGGAGGCGCTCATCAGCGCGGTCGCACCACCGAGCCGTTCCGGCGGCAGCTCGTCGCGCATGATGCTGATGCCCAGCGGGATGACACCGGAGGACAAGCCCTGCAGCACGCGCCCGACCACCATCGGGGCGAGCCCGTCGGAGAGCGCGCAGACGACCGAGCCGAGCACCAGCATCCCGAGGCTGAACAGCAGCATCCGCCGCTTGCCGTACATGTCGCCGAGCCGCCCGATGGTGGGTGTTGCGACGGCGGCGGCCAGCAGCGTGGCGGTGATCGCCCACGCGGCGTCGGCCGCTCTCGCGTGCAGGAGCTCGGGCAGCTTCGGCACCAGCGGGATCATCAGCGTCTGGGTGAGCGAGACGACGATACCGCTGAACGCCAGCACTGGGACCACGGTGCTGGACTGCACTTGCGGCGGCGTGGCGGGCCGCGTGCTGGAGGCGCGGGTCATGTGCGGAAGGGCTCCCATCGTCGCGCGGTCGGGGACCAGCGCACTCGCCTGAATTAAGTCAGTTGATTGACTGACGATAGCAGCAGCGGTTTGACTGGAGCCACGTCCGAGGCGCACCGGCCCGGGGTGGGCGTCGGGGCGCGTCGAACTGCAGGTCACACTGGAGCAGGCTCCCGAGACCGGTCGCGGAGCTGCGCCAAGTCGGAGGGGCTCGCAGTCGGCGGGCCGCGCGAGAGTCCAGTGCGGTGGTGATCGAGATGGCGCGAACGGCAGGTTCGACGCGGGCCGCGGCGACGCGGGAGCTGATCCTCTCGGCCGCGGAGCGGCTCTTCGCCGAGCACGGGGTGGCAGCGGTGTCCAACCGCCAGGTCAGCGAGGCGGCCGGGCAGGGCAACAACACCGCGGTCGGCTACCACTTCGGCTCGAAGGCCGACCTGGTCCGCGCGATCATGCGCAAGCACAGCGGACCGATCGAGGAGCTGCGCGGCGAGATGGTCGCGGCCGTCGGCGACTCGTCGGACGTGCGCGACTGGGTGGCCTGCGTGGTCCGCCCGTCCACCCGCTACTTCGCCGACCTCGGTGCGCCGACCTGGTTCGGCCGCTTCGGCGCGCAAGCCATGACGGACCCGGCCTACCGCGAGATCGTGGTGTCGGAGTCGCTCAACTCGCCGGCACTGCTGCGCGCGACCGACGGGCTCAACAGCTGCCTGCCCGACCTGCCGCTGGAAGTGCGCCTGGAACGCCGGGACATGGCGCGCCAGCTGATGGTGCACATGATCGCGGAGCGAGAACGAGCGCTGGCCGAAGGGGAATCGACCCCGCGAGCGACGTGGGAGGACGCGGCGAACGGCCTGATCGACGGCATCGTGGGCATGTGGCTGGCCCCCGTGACCGTCCATTGACGTCGAGACGGGTCGTCGTGGCGGAGAGGCGGTTCGGGACGTGGCACCCAGGGCGGTGACGCGGGACCAGTTGGCCGGTGCGGCTCGGGCCGCGCTGGGCGGCGGGCGGCAGTTGGAGGCGGTCGAGCGGGTCGCGGGCGGTAGCAAGAAGGGCGTGTACCGCCTGGTGATGGACGACGCGACGACGGCGATCGCCTACCTGTGGGACGACTCCGAGAACTACTGGCCCGCGGCCGAGGGCGATGACGACCTCACCGACCCGTTTTCGCCCGGCGTCGGCCTCGACCTGTTCGAGGCCGCGCACGCGCGGCTGGACGCGCTCGAAGAAAGCGCTGGACCTGGTCCGCGCCTGAGCGCCCACGACGTCCCGCCTCGATCGCCGCATCGCCACTTGGCCCGAAGAGCCGAACGGCTTCAACGGCCCCAGGCTTGGTTCACCGCGTCGACGATGTGGTGGTAGCCGGTGCAGCGGCAGAGGTTTCCGGCGAGGAGTTCTCGGATCGAGTCGTCGTCGGGGTGGTCTTCGGGGTCGGCCGCCGACAGCGTGACGATGAAACCTGGTGTGCAGAAGCCGCATTGGAGGCCGTGGCAGTCCTTGAAGGCCTGTTGCACCGGGTTCAGGCCATCTTCCGGGGTGAGGCCTTCGACCGTGGTGACCTCGGTTCCGTCCGTCTGGACCGCCAGGGTGATGCAGGAGCGGGCCGGTTCGCCGTCGATCAGGATCGTGCACGCTCCGCAGACGCCGTGTTCGCAGCCCGCGTGGGTTCCGGTGCGGCCGAGGTCGTCGCGCAGGAAGTCGACCAGCAGGCGGCGCACCGGCACCGTGCGCTGGACCCGGTGGCCGTTGACGGTCAGCGTGATTTCTCTGGTGGGGGAGGGGTTTTCAGGCATTCGCCACCTGCTTCAGGGCTCGCTGCACGGCCGCGCGGAGTGCGGCGCGCCGGGTCGCCGGGTCGGCGTGGAGGTCGTCCGGTGGGGCGGTGGAGTCGGCTGCCAGCTGGGCGGCGGTGTCGATCCTCTCGGCGTTCAGCGCCGTCCCGTCCAGTGCGGCTTCCGCTTCTGGGAGGCGCTGGACGGTGCCGCCGATGCCGAAACCGACCAGCCGCACCTCGTCGGAAAGCACCGCTGCGACGCCTGCGATGGCGAAATCGCCCGAACGAGGGCTTATCTCGGCGAATCCGCAGCGTGCATCGCGGATCGGCACGCGCACCTCGGTGAGGACTTCGTCAGCGGACAGCGAAGTCTGGTACGGCGCGACGAAAAGCTCGGCGGCAGGGATAGTTCGGCGGCCGTTGATGCCGGTCACCACGACTTCAGCGTCCAGAGCGGTGGCAGCCGCGCACAGTTCCGCGGCCGGGTCGGCGTGGGCCAGGGATCCGCCGACGGTGCCGCGGGAGCGGATCTGGTGGTGTCCGACGTGCCGCAGCGCCTGGCCGAGCAGAGGACAAGCCTCTCGGACCAGCTGCGAGGTCTCGGCGGTGCGCTGCCGCACGCCCGCGCCGATGACCAGGACGTCGTCCTCGCGGCGCAGCTCCGCCAGCTCCGGCAGGCGGCCGATGTCGACCAGGACGCTCGGCCGGGCGAGCCGGAAGTTCATCATCGGCAGCAGGCTCTGGCCACCGGCGAGGGCTTTCGCGTCCTCGTCCGAGGCGAGCAGCTGGACCGCTTCGGCGACGTCGGAGGGGCGGGCGTAGTGGAACGGTGGCGGCTTCACGACCGGGCCTCCTCGATCAGCCGCCGCACCGCCGACGGGGTCAGCGGGGTGGTGTCGACGTCGGCGACGCCCAGCGGTTCCAGCGCGTGCTCGACCGCGCGGGCGATCGCCGCCGGCGGTCCGATGATGCCCGCTTCACCAGCACCTTTGATGCCGAACGGGATTTCCGGTGCCGGACTGCAGAGCTCCTCGGTCGTGATGTCGGGGATCTCGCAGGCCGTGGGCAGCACGTAGTCGACGAACGTGGTGGCCAGCGGTTGCCCGTCCTCGTAGGGCAGCTGCTCGTGCAGCACCCCGCCGATGCCCTGCGCGACTCCGCCGTGGATCTGCCCGGCCACGGTCAGCGGGTTGATGATCTGACCGCAGTCGTGCACCACCGCGTACCGCCGCACCCGCACGACACCGGTACCGGGATCGACCTCGACGACTGCGGCGTGCGTGGAGTTGGTGTAGTTGGCCGAGGCGTTCATCTTCCCGTCCGGGCGGGGCGCGTGGTCCATGCCCGGCGGTTCGTAGCTGGCGCGCGCGTCGAGTCCCGGATCGGTTCCCGGTGGCAGCTCGAACGTGCGGGTCAACGCTACGCGCGCCACCTGCGACCAGGGCACCGAACTGCCGGGGCTGCCGCGCACCTGGAACCCGCCGTCGGCCAGCTCCAGGTCGTCCGGCGAGGCTTCGAGCAGGTGCGCGGCTATCTCGGTTCCCTTGCGGCGCAACACTTCCGCGGCCTGCGCGATCGCGCCGCCGGCCACCACCGCGCTGCGGCTGGCGAAGCTGCCCAAGCCGAACGGGGCGGTGTCGGTATCGCCCATCACCACCCGGACCTGGTCGATCGGCAGGCCCAGCTCCTCGGCGACGAGCGTGGCCACCATGGTGTGCGAACCCTGGCCCATCGCCGAAATCCCCACCGCGACGGTGACTCCGCCATCGGGGTCGAAGCGCAGGTCCGCCGAGTCCTGGCCGCTCCGGATGCCGGTGACCGCGAAGGCGCTGGCGGCCACGCCCTCGACGTAGGTGGCGTACCCGACGCCCAAGTGCGCGTCCGGGGTGCGTTGTCGCTCTTCAGCGAGCAGTTGCTCGCCGAGCTCGACCGCGCGCTCGAAGGCCTCGCGGTGGCTGCCCGAGTCGATCCGCGCACCTGCCGCGGTCTCGTAGGGCAGGTCGTCAGGGGCGAGGATCATCCGGCGGCGCAGTTCGAGCGGATCGATGCCCCGCTCGCGGCCGATCTTGTCCACCAGCCGCTCGATCGCGAAGGTGCCCTCCGGCATGCCGTAACCGCGGTACCCGCCGAGCGGTGTCTTGTTGGTGACCACGCCTTCCACCGCCACGCACTGGTGCGGGATCCGGTACGGCCCGCACAGCGAACCGACGGCGACCACGCTGGGGCCGAACCCGCCCGGGAACGTCTCGCCGGAACCCAGATCGGTGCGAATCCGCCCGCGCAGCGCGGCGATCGTGCCGTCGTCGCGGACCGCGGCGGACAGCTCGATGCGCATGTCGCGGGCGTGGCAGGAGGTCAGCAGGTGCTCGTGGCGGTCCTCGACCCAGCGGACCGGCCGGCGCAACCGCATCGCCAGCCACGGCACCAGGTACTCCTCCGGGTAGATCGTGTTCTTCTGCCCGAACCCGCCCCCGACGTCGGGCGTGATCACCCGGATGTCACGCTCGACCATGCCGAGCACGTCGGCCAGCATGGTGCGCACGAGGTGCGCGGCCTGGGTGGAGGTCCACACCGTGAGCCGGTCGTCGCGGTACTCGGCCACGACGCCGCGCGGTTCCATGGGAGCGGCCGTGCAGCGGTCGATCGTGTAGGTGCCGCTGATGGTGGGGAAGCGGCGGAACGCCTCGTCCACGGCCGGGTTCTCGGGCGCCATCGACAGCAACCGGTTGTCGCCCCACTCCGGGTAGAGCAGCGGAGCATCGGGTGCCAGCGCGACATCGACGTCGTCGACGGCGGGCAGCGGTTCGAGGTCGACGTCGACGAGTTCGGCGGCGTCCTCGGCGAGGTAGCGGTCGTCGGCGACCACGACGGCCAGCGGACAGCCGACGTAGCGGACCCGGTCGCGCGCCAGTGGGAAGTGCCGGACCGGGCGAACCCACTGCACCAGGTCCGGAACCGGCCCGATGCCCAGCTCAGGACCGCTGATCGCCGCGTGCACCCCGTCCGATTCCAGCGCCGCCGAGGTGTCGACCCCGCGGACCATGGCGTGCGGCAGCTCGCTGCGGACGAACGCGGCCTCGACCATGCCGGGAAGCACCACGTCGGCGAGGAAGCGCCCCCGCCCGGCGACCAGCCGGTCGTCCTCCACCCGGGGCACCCTCGCGCCGAGCAGCGAAGGGCGAGCGCTCTGCATCGGACGCACCATCCGGCCTCCCGGGTCACCGCGCGGCAGAAGCCCCCGCAGCACCGACCACCAGGGGGCGATCCCTACGAAGCCTGCTGCACCCCAGCACTCACCCGCAATCCACCGGAAGGACGCCACCCGCCGGAGCGACGACTTCTGGCAGAGACGTCCGAAAACCTCCGTCGTCGCTGGTCAAGCCCCGTGAGTACTTTGGGTTGCTATAGCGCCCCAAAAGACTCACGGGGCGCCACCTGCGGAAATGCCGCGCTCGCAGTCGGGTCAGAGCCAGTTCTTGCGCTTGAAGATGGTGTAGAGGCTGAGGCAGACCGCGAGCATCAGGACCACCGCGAACGGGTAGCCGAGGGGCCAGTGGAGTTCCGGCATGAGGTCGAAGTTCATGCCGTAGACCGTGCCGATCAGGGTGGGGGCGAACAGGATCGCCGCCCACGACGAGATGCGCTTGATCTCCTCGTTCTGGGCCAGGCTGGCCTCGGTCATCTTCTGCATCTCCTCGTTCTGCGCCTGGGTGACCAGCGTGGCGTTGACGGTGAGGATCTTGTCCAGCAGCTGCCGGAAACCGTCCACCCGCTCGCCGACCGTCGTCGCGTGGTCGGCGACGTCGCGCAGGTAGCGCTGCAGCTCCTGGTCGATGCCGTACTTGTCGAACCCGGCTTCCAGGCTGCGCAGGATGTTCAGCAGCGGCTGCGTCGCGCGCTGGAACTCGATGACCTCGCGGGACAGCTCGTAGATGCGCCGCGATGCGTGCGGTTCGGCCTGGAAGACCTCGGTCTCGATCTCGTCGATGTCGTTCTGCAGCCCGGCGATCACCGGCGCGTAGCCGTCGACGACGTTGTCCAGCACCGCGTACAGCACCGCCTCGGGTCCGCGGCGCAGCAGGTCGGGGTCGTCCTCCATGCGCTTGCGCACCGCTGACATGTCGGGGGACTGGCCGTGGCGGACGGCGAGCACGAAGTTCGTGCCGATGAACAGGTGCAGCTCGCCGAAGCTGACCTCCTCGGTCTCGTCCACGTAGGTCGCGGCGCGCAGCACCACGAACAGCGTGTCGCCGTAGCGCTCGATCTTGGGACGCTGGTGCGCGACGATCGCGTCCTCGACGGCGAGCTCGTGCAGGTCGAACTCCTCGGCCGCGGCCAGCAGCTCCTCCTCGGCCGGCCGGTACAGCCCGATCCAGGCCATCGTGCCGGGTTCGCTGCGCAGCTGCCGGTAGGTCTCGGCCAGGCTCGGCGGGGTCGAGGTGCGGACCCCGTCGCGGTAGATCGCGGTGTCGATCAGCGGCCGGTCGGCCAGCGGCCGGTCGTCGTCCGCGCGCGGGTCCATCGAGTGCTCGGGCGCTTGGGGCTCGACGATTCGCCGCGGTTTGCGCAGGGACCGGGGACGCCATTCGGGCACGAGAACCTCCTGGGTGCGGGAGCAGGCGTTGGCCGAAGACCTCGCTGTCCACGATCGTGGTGAGGGTACCCAGCGACGGGTCGGCTCCGCTCTCCCGGACACCGGCAGGTCGGGGCGCGTTCCCGCATCGGGCGCCCGCCGGGGCAGTGCTCCGGGTGGCGGTGTTGACCTCTACCATTCGGGGGTGGCCGCCTACGACTTCGACGCCTTCGAGCACCTGGACGCCTCGAGCCTGCCGCTGCGCCAGCAGCGGATCCTGGCCACGATCCAGGATTGGGTGAACCGGTACGGGTACTCGCCGAGCACCCGCCAGATCGGCGAAGCCGTGGGACTGCGCTCGTCCTCCTCGGTGTCGAAGCACCTGAACGCGTTGGAGGAGAAGGGTTTCCTGCGCCGCAGCGCCACGGTGTCCCGCCCGATGGACGTGCGGGCGTTCCTGCAGCCGACGGCGGCGAGCGGGTCGGAGACGTCGGTGCCGGTGCCCGTGGTCGGTGACATCGCGGCCGGTACCCCGATCACCGCGGACGAGCACCTCGACGACGTGATGAGCCTGCCCCGGGAGCTCACCGGCCGCGGCACCGTGTTCGGCCTGCGGGTGCGCGGCGACTCGATGGTCGACGCGGCGATCTGCGACGGCGACATCGTGGTGGTCCGCCAGCAGCAGGAAGCCCACTCCGGCCAGATCGTGGCGGCGATGATCGACGAGGAAGCGACGGTGAAGGTCTACCGCCGCCGCAACGGCCACGTCCTCTTGGAACCCCGCAACCCGGCCTACGAAGTGATCGACGGCGACAACGCAGTCGTCCTCGGCGTCGTCGTCTCAGTCCTCCGCAGCGTCTGAGCACTGCACTGCGGTCGTGAGCGCGCAGCAGTGCTCCACCCCGACTCCGCACTCACGACCCGAGGGCGCAGGCGTTTGGGACACCGCATGGGTGAGGGCGTCGCGCAGGGATTTGCTGGCGCGGTTCGTCCGCCGAGTTCAGGCCGGACAAAAGGCATGCTCCAGAATTGGTCGGAAACTACGCGGTCGTCGGAATTCCGCCCAGCGACCGCTCGGCGCTGTCGAGGAGCTCTGCGTAGGTCAGGACCTCTACCCGGCTGGTGTGCGTGTTGAGCGTTCGAAGGACCTGGTTGAGATCCTCTTCCGCCAGGTCCGGGTGCAGGGCGGGATGCCCGATAAGGACCAGCGCACTGGCCCGGCGGGTCTCGATGCCGAACTCCTCGCGGATGCGCTGTCGGTTCTCGTCCAGCCCCACCAGGTAGTTGATCGCCTGTCCCACGGCATCGTGGACTTCGGAGGTCGGTACCCATGCGTTGCGATGGCGCTTCACCAGAGCACGGGCACCCATGGCCCGTTTGAGCTCGACCAGGTGCAGGGTGCCGTCTGCGCGCAGCAGAGGTATGTCCACTTCATCGCCAGAAACAAGCCGCCGGTGAGCTGCTGTCCGGATGAACTGCCCGCCGAAGATCCACGGCTGCGTTTGAAGAGCACGCTGCAGATCGTGTTCGGTGGCAGCGGGATCTTCTGAAAGGCCGCGGAGCTCGGTGATGCTGGCCGCACGACGTTTCAGCTCGGCGGCTTTCAGCAGTGATTGGCCGTCCTCGTCCTCCGCCAGGACCTTGAGCGCTTCCGGTGACATGGCGATCCGTCCGGCAGCTTCAGCCGGATCCTCCACGTCAACGCGGTTGCGCAGGACGCGTTCCAACCAGAGTGCCATCTCGGCACTGCCTCGAACTATTTTGTAGCGCCCTGGCTGGTCTGCGGGGGCCTGCAAGAACGGTAGGTCTTCTCGAAGCCCGACGAAGTAGTTGAACAGCTCGTTCGCGGTGGCGTCGGGATGTTCGCGGAGGAACCGGCGTCCTTGCTCCTCCCAGAAACCAAGTGCTGCGTTCGCAGTGCTCGCCAGGAAGTCCCGGTGCGCTGGGTTTCGTTCCTTTCCTTCCTGAAAGAGCCGGTAGTTCTCCTCGAATGAAGGTCTCAACAGCCTTCCGGTGCTGTAGTCCAGCGAATCTTGCAGGAGTCGCACAACGTGCCATTCGTCTTCTTCTGAAGCGCGCAGGCGGGCTTGTTCCAGTAGCCTGACCAGGGTTTGGCCGCCTCGACGATGTCGTCCCTTCCCGCTTCGAAGATGGGTCAGCACAGCGGCGACAGCTTCCTTGACCTCAGGGGCAGCGGCCTCAGCAGCGATGCCTTCCAGCTGCTCTTCCAGCGCAAAATCCGCTCTGAGCTCCACGACTCGCCATTGTGCGTGAGGCACCGACACCGGCGTGGGTTCGTGCACGTATTCGCGGCCACGTGGAGTGCGGGGGAAGTCCGGTGGCCAGCGGCACTACGGTGTGGGCATGGACAGCGTTGAGGGGATTCGCGGCAGGTTGCGGGATTTCGCGGCGGCGCGGGACTGGGAGCAGTACCACACGCCGAAGAACCTGGCGATGGCGCTCAGCGGGGAGGCCGGGGAGCTCGTCGCGGAACTGCAGTGGGTCGACGACGACGGCGCCGCTGCGGGTTTGGCCGAAGGCGGGCTCAAGGAGCGGTTGGCCGATGAAGCCGCCGACGTCCTGCTCTACCTCATCAGGCTGACCGACGTCTGCGGCATCGACCTCGTCGAAGCGGCCAACGCCAAGATCGACCGCAACGAGACGCGGTTCCCCCCGACCGCCTGAGCGTTCTCGGCGGTCAGGGGACCAGGCCGGTCCACTGTGGACCGGGATCGGTGATCAGCCGCGCGACTCGCGGCGCTGCTCGGCCTTCTCCTTGCGCTGCTCGGCCTTGGCCCGGACGCGGGCGGCTTCCCGCTTGGCCTCGAGCAGGGTCTCGCGCTCCTGCTGGAGCCACTCCGGGTCCTCCTCCTTGAGCGCGTTGATCTGCTCGGTGGTGAGCGGGTCGGTGATGCCGTTGCGGGTCAGGCCGCCGATGGACACGCGCAGCCGGGCCGCGACGACCTGGCGCGGGTGCGGGCCGTTGCGGCGCAGCTCGCGCAGCCACTCCGGCGGGTCGGCCTGGAGGGCGTTGAGCTCATCGCGCGAGACGACACCCTCCTGGAACTCCGCGGGGCAGGCTCCGAGGTACACGTCGAGCTTCTTCGCCGCGGTCGCGGGCTTCATCGTCTGGGAGGTCTTGCGCGATGTCATGCCCCCAGGGTATCGACCCGCACCCGCACCACCTGCGGTGACGCCCGGTAACCTGTGGCGCGTGACTGGTTCGGACGAGCAGCCCTCGTTCACGCTCGCGTACGTGCCGGGCGTGACGCCCGGCAAGTGGGTGCGCAAGTGGGCGGAGCGGATGCCCGACGTGCCGCTGGACCTCGTCCAGGTGTCCGCCGCCGATGCCGCCGACCTGGTGCGCGGCGGCGAGGCCGACATGGTGCTGCTCCGGTTCCCGACCGACCGCACGGGCCTGCACGCGATCCCGCTCTACACCGAGACGACCGTGGTGGTCGTGCCGAAGGACCACGTGATCTCCGCCGTCGACGAGGTGACCGGCGAGGACCTGGCCGACGAGCTCGTGCTGCACCCGCTGGACGACACCCTCGGCTGGGAGCGCCCGCCCGGCCAGCCCGCGATCGAGCGCCCGGCCACGACCGGCGACGCCATCGAGCTGGTGGCGGCCGGGGTGGGGCTGCTCGTGGTCCCGCAGTCGCTGGCCCGCCTGCACCACCGCAAGGACCTCGTCTACCGGCCGTTGACCGACGCCCCGCAGTCGCGCGTCGCGCTGTCCTGGCTGGAGGAGGAGACGACGGACCTGATGGAGCAGTTCATCGGGATCGTCCGCGGCCGGACGGTCAACAGCACGCGCGGCCGCCCGCAGGCCCCTCCGGAGGAGAAGCGCAAGCGACCGGCCGAGACGAAGAAGCCGACCGGTCGCCCGAAGCCGCGCGGCGCGGGGAACTCCCGAGGTGGCAGGCGCGGCAAGCCCCGCCGCCGCTAGCGGTCGAAGCTGGCGAAGTAGGCGGCGGCCATGTCCTCGCCGCCGTGCCCCAGCTCCGTGGCCCGGTTGAACCGCTGTGCTGCGGCTTCGGCGACGTCGAGGCGGACACCGTGCTCACGGCCGGCCTGGACGATCAGCTCGGCGTCCTTCGCGGCGGTGGTCACCGCGAAGCTGGGCGGGGTCAGCCGGTCCTCCAGGATCGCCGCGCCCTTCGCGTGCAGGTAGCCCATGTCCAGCGCGCCGCCGCTGATGATGTCGAAGAACCCCTGCGGGTCCACGCCCAGCCCCTTGGCCAGCGCGAGCGCTTCACCAGCGGCGTTGGTGACGGCGAGGACCCAGCTGTTGGCGACGAGCTTGAGGCGCGTGGAGCTGGCCGCGGCACCGTCCTCGCCGGTCCACACGGTGCGCGAACCCACGGCGTCGAACACCGGTGCCACCGCAGGCCGGCCCTCGGCCGGTCCGGCGGCCAGGACGACGAGCTGTCCGTCCTCGGCGGGCTGGCGGGTGCCGAGGACGGGGGAGTCGAAGAAGAGCAGCTGCTGCTCGCGGGCCAGCTCCGCCATCTCGCCGACGTCGCCGATGCTGGACGTGGTCGACTGGATCCAGGCCGTGCCGGGGCGGGCGGCTGCCTGCCGCATCACCTCCAGCGCGGCAGCGCCGTCGTGCAGCATCGTGACGACGACGTCGGCGTCGTGCACCGCTCCGGCGGGCGTGTCGGCGACGTGCGCTCCGTCGGCTGCCAGCGGCTCGGCCTTCGCCCGCGTGCGGTTCCAGACGTGCACGGTGTGACCAGCGCGGATGATGTTTCGGGCCATCGCAGCGCCCATGATCCCCGTGCCCAGCATAGCCACGGTCCGTGCCTCGCTCATGAAGTCCTCCCCGGTCGGTGGTGCCCTCCCCGCCAGACAAGCAGCTGGCCCGCCACCACGCCAGGCGGAGTGCCCAGCGCCTCAGCAAATCGTCCACTGTGGATTTCCGCGGGGTCGCGCGTCCACCGGTGAGGTGGGCGTTCCGGACACTAGACTCGGAGTATGGAATCCAGACCCGAGCAGCGTCCGTCCCTGCGGGAGCGGCAGAAGCGCCAGACGCGGGCGGCCATGCTCGACGCCGCCGCCGAGCTGATCGGGGAGCGGGGCTTCCGCGAGACCACGATCGACGACATCGCGAAGGCGGTGGGGGCGAGCCGGGCGACCTTGTACTCGTACTTCCCGAGCAAGGACATGATCGTCCGCGAGATCGTCATCGAGATGTGGGATCGCGCGGAGTCGCTGTACCAGGACTTCGGGGCGCTCGAGGAGTGGACGCGGGCGAGCATCGCCGGGTGGGTCGAGCACGTCGTCGCCGCCTGGGAGAAGGACGCCGACCGGCTGCGGGTGCAGAGCTCCGGGCTGGTCCGCTACGACGAGTTCTACCTCGACTACCACCACCGCTTCGTCGCGGCGCTCACCGCGAACGCGGTCTTGTGGCAGCGCTTCGACGAGGCCGACGTGCAGCGCCGCGCGCTGCTGCTGATCAGCGGCCTGGAGCTGTTCCTCAACACCTGGCTGGTGCGCGGCTGGCCGGCGGACCGGGCCGGCGCGATCGAGACGATCACCGACGTCTGGTGCGCGGCGCTGCGCGTCGACTGAAGTCCCGCGCTCAAGCGAAACTCCCGCAGCCGGGCGGAAAAGCGCACGCGGGCGTCACGGCCCCACCTTCCCGGTCACGTCGGGGGCGATCTTGATCTCCGCCCAGTCCGCCCGCGCCTCCGGCCCCAGCCGGCCGACGAACGCGTCGAGCTGCGCCCACAGCGAGCCGGCGATCGTCATCGACTCGGGCGCCAGCACCTGGTCGATCAGCTCGGACCACGCCTCGGGCACGTGCTCGGCGGCCTGCGCTCCCCGCGTCTCGGCCTGGACCACGCGGGTGACCAGCCCGCCGCCGACGGCGAAGGCTTCGCCGGTGAGCGTCGTGTCGCGGTGCAGGAGGTACGTCGCGAAGGCGGCCACGGCCTCCGGCGGGAAGTGGGTGGAGATGAAGTCCGAGAAGCCGGGCTGCTCGATGCCCGCGGTCGAGCGGGTCCACGCGGCGGGCAGGATCGTGTTGGCCCGCACGCCGACCGGCCGGCCGAGGATCGCCTGGGTGCGCGTGAGCGAGAGGATGCCGCCCTTGGCCGCGGCGTATCCGGGCATCGCGGGTGCGCCGTAGCTGCCGTTGGACGAGATGTTCAGGATTCGTCCCGCGCCGGTGGCGGCGAGGCGCGGCCAGGCTGCCTCGCTGATCCGGTGCGCGCCGCGCAGGTGCACGTCGACCTGGGTGTCGAAGTCACCGCCGGCGCCCGCGTTGTTGATCACGATGTCGAGCCGTCCGAAGGCGTCCGCGGCGGCCTGCACGATCTGCTCGGCCTCCGCCACGACGTCGCCCGTCACCCCGACGGCGGTGCCGCCCTCCGCTTCGATGATCCGCACCGCCTCGTCGGTGCCGGGCGGGGTGGCCGAGCCGGTCCAGTCGCGGCCGAGGTCGTTGATGACGATCCGGCAGCCGCGAGCCGCCAGCAGCCGGGCGTAGGCGAGCCCGAGGCCGAACGTGGAAACGCCGGTGATCAGGGCTACTTGGTCGTCGAAGCGCAGTTGATCCATGGCGGCCGGACCTTTCTCGAGGGCGCCGGATGCGGCGTTCGGGCGAACGGAATCGCGACGGTAGTCGACCGGGAGCCCCTCGGGTAGACCAGAAGACGAAATTTCGAGCCATCGATATGAAAACCGAGACGAGAGTATGGACAAGGCTCGCTCGGCGGCTTAGTGTCCTGGCTCACAACGTCGTTCGGCCTCGATCTCCGGCCGTCAGACGAGCTCCGTCCGGACCGTTCGCACCGGCGCGGACCCGCTGCGCCGCGACTTCCCGTCATGCCCCTGCTAGGAGTCGCCTTGTCCGCTTCCGCTCCTGCCCACGCCCTCGACGTCGACGAGCTGCGCGCGCACCTGAGCCGGGCCGACCCCGCGGTGCTGCTGGCCGTGCTGGCCCAGGTCACCCGTGATGCGTCGGTGCTCGACGAGTTCGGCGGCGCGCTCACCCACGTGCCGGATCCGCCCGAGCTGGCGGGCCGCACCGACACCGCCACCGCTGCGGCGATCATCGACCGGCTGGTCGCGGCGCTGACCGCGGACCGGACACCGGAGAGCGGCCCGGCCCCTGACGACCTGGCGTTCTTCACGAGGCTGGTGCCGATCGCGATGGGCGTGACGCCGGGGCCGGAGTACTACCCGATGTTGTTGGAGCAAGGGGGTTTTCAAGCCGCCCAGCCGGTCGAGCCGCTGCCGTCGACGATCGACCTGGCCATCATCGGCGGCGGTCTGGCCGGGATCGCCGCCGCGCTCGCCGCGCAGCGGGAGGGCGTCCGGTACCGGATCTACGAGCGCAACGACGACATCGGTGGCACCTGGCTGACCCAGACCTATCCCGGCGTCGGGGTCGACACGCCGTCGTCGTACTACTCGCTGTCCACCGAGATCAACCCCGACTGGACGAGCTACTACCCGAAGGGCGGCGAGTACCAGGAGTACCTGCGCGAGGTCGTCGACCGGCACGGCATCCGGCAGAACGTCCTGCTCGGCACCGAGGTCGAGGCCCTGACCTGGGACGACGATGCGGCCCGCTGGCGGATTCGGGTGCCCGACGCCGACGGCACCCGCGTCGAGGACGCCGCCGCGGTGCTGACCGCGGCCGGCTACCTCAACCGGCCGCAGTACCCGAAAGCGCCTGGGCGGGAACGCTTCCAGGGCATCAGCGTGCACTCCGGCGAGTGGTACCCCGGCATCGATCTCACCGGCAAGCGGGTCGCCGTCATCGGTGCGGGCTGCACCGCGGCCCAGATCGTCGACGCGATCGCCGACGACGTCGCCCACCTGACCCTGTTCCAGCGCCAGCCGCACTGGGTGGCGCCGCGCAAGCGCGACAGCGACGACGTTCCCGAGCACCACCGCTGGCTCGGCCGGCACGTGCCGTTCTACGCGAACTGGTTGCGGCTCAAGGCGTTCTGGGGATCCGCCGACAACGGCTACCCGGTCGTCATCGTCGACCCGGAGTGGGCCGCCACCCACCGGTCGATCTCGCCGGCCAACGACGTCCTGCTCCAGGACTGCCTGGCCTACATCGACCGCACCTTCGGCGCGGGCTCGGAGCTGGCGGCCAAGGTGACCCCGGACTTCGCGCCGTTCGGCAAGCGGATCATCCGCGACCCGGGCAGCTACTACGCCGCGCTCACCCGCGACCACGTCGACGTCGTCGTCGCCGAGCCCGCGGAGATCACCGAGCGCGGCATCCGGACGCCTGGAGGCGACCTGGTCGAGGTCGACGCCATCGTCTACGCCACCGGGTTCCACCTCGACTTCCTGTCCGATGTGGACATCCGGGGGAGGGGCGGTGTCCGGCTGGTCGACGAGTGGGCCGGCAACGACCCCCGCGCCTACCGGGGCGGCACCGTGCCGGGATTCCCCAACCTGTTCGTCGCCAACGCACCCAACGCGAACCCCAGCCACGGCGCGGGAAACAACTTCGGCATCGAGGTCACCGTGCACTACCTGTTCGAGTGCCTGCGCCTCCTCGCCGAGCGGGGCGCCCGATCGCTGGAACCGACGCGCGCCGCCTACGAGGAGTACGTAGCCCGCATCGACGCCGACATGGAGCGCACCGTCTGGCGGCACACCCCGACCGCGCACACCTACTACCGCAACGCCCGGGGCCGGGTGATCCTCGCTTGCCCGTGGCGGCTGGTCGACGTCTGGACCGAGCACCGGCGGCCCGACCCGGCGCACTTCACCCTCCGCTGATCGACCCGAGTCGCTCGACGAAAGCGAGTTCCCATGTCCGTCTCGGCCTCCGGTGGCCCTGCCACCACTGAAGACCCGGAAAGACGTTCCACCGGCTACTGGGTCGGCGTGCTGCTGATCCTGCTGCTGCTCACCGAGCAGTCCGCCCTCGGCTTCTCCCTGATCGCGCCCGCACTTCCGCAGGTCGCCGCCGAGTTCCCCGGCAGCCAGGTGGTCTGGGTGATGACGGCGTTCACGCTGTCCGGCGCGGTCGCCTCGCCCATCATCGGCAAGCTGGCCGATCGCTACGGCAAGAAGCGGATGCTCGTCGTCACCGCCGCCGTCGGTGCGCTGGGCGCGTTGATGTCGGCGACGGCACCGGCGTTCGCCGTCCTGGTGGCCGGCCGGTTCCTCTCCGGCATCGCCTTCGCCTGCATGGCACTGGGGTACACGCTGATCAGGGACACGTTCCCGGTGCGGATGCAGTCGATCTCGATCAGCATCGCCAACACCGGCGTCGGCGCGGTCGGCGTCGGCTCGCTGCTGGTGGCCGGTGCGCTCATCGACCAGTTCGGGATGCGCTCGGTGTTCTGGTTCGCGTTCGGCTTCTGCGCCCTCGGTGCTCTGCTCGCGGCGCTGGTCGTGCAGGAGACGCCGATCCGCACCCGCTCGCGGATCGACTGGATCGGCGCGGCCCTGGTCACCGCCAGCATGTTCGTCGTCATGTTCGGCCTGTCCCGGGGCAAGACGTGGGGCCTGTTCGACTCCCGGACGCTGACCTTCGTCGGCATCGGGCTGGTCGGCTTCGCCATCTGGGTGTGGTGGGAGCGCCGCACACCGGAACCGCTGATCCGCCTGGACCTGTTCGCCAACCCGGGCTTGCGCTACACCGTCATCGCGGGCGGTATCGCCTACGGCGCCACGACGCTGCTCGCGACCCTGATGCCGATGCTGCTGCAAGCGCCGCAGAGCACCGGATACGGGTTCGGGCTCTCCGCGACCCAGATGGCGGGGTGGCTGCTGCCCGGGCAGCTCGCGATCGTCGCGAGCGGGTTCATCGCCGGCGCCACCGCGCGTTCGCTCGGCTTCCGCAACCACCTCACCCTCGGCGCGGCGGCCATCGCGGTGTCGGCCGTCGTGCTCGCCACCGTGCCCACCGCGCCCGCCGTGATGGTGCTGATCTGGGTGGTCTTCGGACTGGGTTGCATGATCTACGCCGCCGTCCCGAACCTCGCCCTGCTGACCCTGCCCGAGACGGAGCGCGCCGTCGGGTCGAGCTTCGTCGGCGTCGCCCAGACCATGGCCGGAACCCTGATCTCGACGATCGGGTTCACCGTCCTGGCGCACTACGTAGTCGCCACCGGCCCGAGCGGTGCTGCCTACGAGGCGGGTGGTTTCCGGGGCGCGTTCCTGGTCGCCGCTGCTGCCGCGGCGATCGGCGCCCTCTCGTCCTTCGCGGTACCCCGCACCCTGCAGAACCGGAGCGTGAGCTGATGACCACGGCGAAGAGCCTGCTGCCGACCCCGCGGTTCGTCGACACCAACGGCGTCCGGCTGGCCGTCCACGAGGCGAAGCCGGAGCGCGCCACCCGGGACGTGTGCGTGGTGCTCTGCCACGGTTTCCCGGAACTGGCCGCCTCCTGGCGGCACCAGCTCCGACCGCTGGCGGATGCCGGATTCCACGTGCTCGCACCGGATCTGCGCGGCTACGGCCGTTCGACCGGCCCGGCCGACCCGACGGCGTACAGCATCGCGGAGACGACCGCCGACGTCGCCGGCCTGATCGCCGACGCGGGCTACCAGAGCGCGGTGGTGGTCGGCCACGACTTCGGCGGCATGATCTCGTGGTGGATGCCGCACCTGCATCCCGAGCGGGTGGCGGGCGTGATCACCCTCAACACGCCGTTCGGCTACTCCCGCGAGGACCCGCTGGAGAAGTACTCGCAGGCGTACGGGCCGCGCAACTACGTCGCGCACTTCCAGACCCCGGAGCTGCAGGAGCTGATGGAGCGCGATCCGGCGCGGACGCTCCGGTTCTTCTTCCGCCGCGACACCGGATCCGGGACCACCCTCTCGCGAACCGGTCGGCACGACCCGGAGTCGATGAGCTACAGCCACCTGCTCGCCGAGGACGAGGCCACCTGGCCCGGCGAGGTGCTGGTCGGCGACGACGAACTCGCCCACTACGCCGAAGCGTTCGCGCGCACGGGCTTCGGCGGACCGCTGAGCTGGTACCGGAGCATCCCGGGGAACTGGCGCGTGCAGTCCGAGCTGTTCCCGGACGGCGCGGTCCCGAAGCTGACCGTGCCGGCGTTGATGATCGCCGCTCGCCGGGACCCGATCCGCCACCCGGACCTGAGCGACGACCTGCTCCGGTACGTCGAAACCCTCGAGCGGCGGATGCTCGACACCGGCCACTGGACCCAGCAGGAGGACCCGGAGGGCACCAACGAGATCCTCGTGGAGTGGCTCACCCGCCACTTCTGACGCGATCGGGTCTGCGAAGGCAAAGCCCGAACGGCCAACTGGCTCCGCTCGCCGGGAGTGCGCGCGGGGGCCTGAGGAAGCGCCTCCGGCCCCGCGCGGTCACGTCTCCAGGAGGGCGCGGCGCTTCCTGGGGGCTGCGACGCTGCTCCTGATCACGAGTTCGCTGTCCAGGCGGATCTCGCGCCGGCGCAACGGCTCGTCGGAGTTCATGCGGCTGTGCAGCATTTCCACGGCGTTGCGGGCGAGGGCGTCGAGCTGGTGGCGGACGACGGTGATCTGCGGCGTCATCAACTTCGCCCACTCCGCGTCGTGGAACACCACCACCGAGAGGTCCTCGGGCAGTCGCACACCGCATTCCTGCAGGTAGCGCACGACGTGGGCGGATACCGCGGTGTTGCCGACGACGAGCGCGGTCGGGGGCTCGTCCAGCCCGGCCATCGCGCGCACCGCGTTCTCCACCCCGCTGCGCTGGAAGGCCAGTTCTGCCACCAGGGCCGGGTTTTCGGCGATGTCGTGCTCGCCCAGCGCCCGGCGATAACCGTCGATCCGCTCGCGTCCGGTCGAGGTGGTGCTCGGTCCGCTCACCAGCGCGATGCGGCGGTGCCCGCGTTCGAGCAGCGCCGTCGTCGCGGCATGGGCCGCGCTCTCGTTGTCCATGCCGACGACGTCGATCCCCGGGATGCGGTCGATGACCCGATCGACGAAGGTCAGGTCGATGCCGAGGTCCCGCATGTGCCGCCAGGCCGCCGCGTTGCCCGTGCCCGGTGCGGCGATCACGCCGCGCACCCGCTTCTGCATCAGCAGTTCGATGCTCCGCAGTTCCATCGCCGGGTCCTCTTGCGTGGTGGTGAGCAGGACGCCCAGGCCGAACTCGGCGGAGTGCCGGACGACGTGCTCGGCGAGGTGGGCGAAGAACGGGTTCGCCACGTCCGCCAGGACCAGGCCGATGGTGTTCGTGGTGCGGGTGCGCAGTTCCCGGGCCGCGCTGTGCGGGCGGTAGTCGAGCGCCTTGATCGAGGCGAGCACCCGCTTGCGGGTCCGCTCCGAGACCGATCCGTTGGCATTGACGACTCGCGACACCACGCCGGGCGACACCCCGGCGTGCTCGGCCACGTCCTTGACCGTCGGTGCCCGGCCGCGTGCCATGGTCCTCCTCCGCTTCCCGCCGTCCGCCACCTTCGCGGCCCGGAGCTTCGCCGCTCCGGGCGATTTCACCCTACGGGTTGACACCGATGTGGCCGGATGGCACAAAGTACAACGTTGCACATCTCGTATAACGTTATACATGACTGACGAGGGAGTCAGCATGAAAGGCGTCCGAACTGCCTGCACCCGCATCTGCGACTGGCGAAATCGGCCTCTCGAAACCCCTGCGCCACCAGTGGGGACCCGATCATGAGCGCTCGGGATGTGCCCGCGGAGCGGGCGTGCTTGCCGGAAGTTCCCGCGGAACTCGCGCGGCGCAGGCTGAGCCTGGCCACGATCGCGAAGTTCTTCGGGCCGGGAGCGATCATCGCATCGTTGACCGTGGGCAGCGGGGAAACCGTTCTCGCGTCCCGGATGGGCGCGGTCTTCGGCTTCGCGGTGCTGTGGGTGGTGGTGGTCGGCACGGTCGCGAAGGCCGCGGTGATCTACTCCTCCAACCGCTACATCGTGCTGACCGGCGAGCACCCGATGAGCGGGCTGGCGCGCGTGATCCCAGGGCCGCGCGGTTGGTTCCCGCTGCTCATCGGCACGTTGGCGGTGCTGTCCTTCCCCTTCGTGGCCAGTGCGCTGGCCTCGGGGATCGGCGGCTACCTGAACAAGGTCGTCGGCGGGCCGGCGGTCGCCTGGGGACTGGTGCTGCTCGTCCTGGCCGCCGCGATCGCCTGGTTCGGGTGGTACGCGCTGCTGGAACGCGCCCAGATCGCGATCGTCGCGCTGAAGGTGGCGCTGGTCGTGGTCGCGGTGTTCGCCGCGAACCCGCAGTGGCTCGACGTGCTCGGCGGCTTCGTGCCGCAGGGCCTCGGCTACGAGCCCTTCGTCTTCACCGAGTACCCGGAGATCGCCGAGCGGTCCGCTTGGGTGGAGGCCGTGGTCTTCATGGGCGGTCTCGGTGGCGGCATGTACGACTACATCGGCTACGCGGGCCTGATGCGGGAGAAGCGGTGGGGTGCGCTGGGGCTGCCGGGTCGCGACGACGCGGCATCGACCTCCGAGCCGCTTGAGCTGGTCGACACCCCGGAGGAGCGCAGCCGGGTGCGGGGCTGGGCCAGGGCGCCGCTGGGCGACGTCGTGCTGAGCTTCGCGACCATGGGGTTGACCGCGGTCGCCTTCACCATCACCGGCAAGGAGATCCTCGGGGCCGCGCACAACGTGCCCAGCGGGAACAACGTGCTGACCTACCAGGGCGACGTGCTGGGCATCATCCACCCGGTCCTGCGGTACTTCTACATCGTCGCGATCATCATGGTCTTCCTCGGCACCATGTACGCGATCTGGGAGGTCTACACCCGCACCACCCACGAATCGCTGTCCGCGGTGTCGAAGCGGGTGCGCGAGGGAGGCGTCGCGCGGACCCGCCGCTGGGTCTACGGCTACGTGCTGGTCGGCGGCGTCGCGCTGATCCTCACCGGGGCGGACCTGGTGTCGTTGATCAGTCCGGCGAACATCGTCGGCGGAACCGTCGCGGTGGGGATCTACGGGTTCGGCCTGCTGGTGCTGGAACGCCGGGTGCTGCCGAAGACCTTCCGGATCGGCCGCGTCGGGCGTTTGCTCATCGCCCTGTCCTCGACTGCGCTCCTCGTCGCCGGGCTCATCGCGCTGGCCCAGTACTCGGGGGTCCTGCGATGAGCGCCGCGTGGCGGATCACCCCCGGATACCTGCTGGGCACCGGATGTTTCCTGCTGCTGGCCGGTTTCCGGGTCGCCGAGGGATCGTGGTCCTGGGCCGCGATCTTCGTTCTGGCCGCCGCATCGCAGGTCTACCTCGGGTGGAAGGCCGCGCCGGCGCGGCCGAGCGGAGCACCGGCCCGGTCGAGCCGGACCAGCGGTGGTGTTCAGCGGAATGCGCGGATCTGGCGGGCGATGACCGCTTCGTCCTGCCTGCTCACCGTCGCGCTGCTGTTCGTCCAGCCGGTGCTGTCCGTGATCGCGGCCGCCATCGGCCTCTACTGCTCGTGGATGGTCGTCCGGACGCGAACCGTCGGCCGAGGTGCCGAAGTCTGATCGCGAAAACCGTTGTGCCACCGCGCCTTCGCGGCTAGATCCTGCGCAGGACGGTTCCGCGGACGCACACACCGAGCGCGGTCCACAGCCGGCGCGGCGTGAAC
>NZ_JBEOVY010000087.1:0-24079 GCF_040295745.1 Saccharopolyspora sp. NPDC002686 | reverse complement strand
GCCGGCGAACGCCAGCGGATCTCCCCTTACGCCCGGCGCTTGGCCGTCGAGCTCGGCGTCGATCCCGGTCTGCTGACCGGAACCGGCGCCAATGGCGCCGTGCTGGCGCGTGACGTCCGCGCCGCAGCACCTCAACCGCCGACCGCACCGGCACGATCGCAGACCGCCGAGCGGGACACCGACGCCATGCGACATGCCATCGCAGCGCTGATGAGCAAGTCGAAGCGCGAAATCCCCCACTACTACCTCACCAACACCATCGACCTCGGTGACGCCCTCGAGTGGCTCCACGAGCGCAATCGCCACGTCGAGGTGGCGAACCGGATCGTGCCTGCCGCACTGCTGCTCAAGGCCGGCGCGCTGGCCGCTCGTCAGGTACCCGAGCTCAACGGGCACTGGATCGACGACCGCTTCCGGCCCGCCGAACCGGTGCACCTCGGAGTGGCCGTTTCCCTGCACGGCGGCGGTCTGCTCACCCCCACCATCGCCGACGCCGCCCAGCTGTCCCTCCCCGACGTCATGCGGCGTCTGCGCGAACTGGTCTCCCGGGCCCGCACCGGCCGTCTGCGCTCGTCGGACACCACGCCGGCCACGATCACCGCGACCAACCTCGGCGAACTCGGCGCGGAATCCGTTCAAGGCGTGATCTACCCACCGCAAGTCGCGCTGGTCGGATTCGGCTCCATCGTCAGACGCCCGTGGGCGGTCGGCGAGCTCATCGGCATCCGGCCCGTGGTCACCGCGACTCTCTCCGGCGACCACCGAGCCACCGACGGCGCCACCGGCGCCCGCTACCTCGCCGCCGTCGAGAAGTTCCTGCAACACCCGGAGAATCTGTGATGCCCCCACCGATCACACCCGACCACGCACGCGAGATGGTGCACGGCGCGCTCCGCAAAGCCGCACCCGGAGCCGACCTCGACAACCTGGAGGACCACGAAGAGTTCCGCGAAGCACTGGAACTGGACTCGCTGGACTTCCTCAACTTCGTCGAAGCCCTCGGCAACACCGCCGGTACCCGCATCGACGAAGACGACTACGACAAGCTCACCACGACCGCATCGGCGGTGGAGTTCCTGACCGCGCTCCCATCGTGAACTCCCGGCAGGAGCACCCGCAAAGACAACATCGGGGCCATTCGACTCTCACCTGCGCACATACCGAGCCCCACAGTGGCAGCATCGAACGGCTACGAGGAGCCGCGGATGCGACCTGAACCGCCGTTCCGCAGAGAGACTTCGGCATGCCGGAATCGCCTTCACCACATGACCCGCGAAACGCAGCACTGCGCATCCGGCGTTGGTTCGAACCGGCCCTGCTCGTAGTCACGGTCGGTGCATTGCTGGTGGGCGGCCTCGCTTGGGCAGCCGGTGCCACCAGCACAGCTGACGCGGCGTGGATGGTCGGCACTGCGGTCGCGATCGTGCCCGCGCTGGCCTGGATGATTCACGCGTTGCGGCGAGGCCGCACCGGCGTCGACCTCATCGCAGTGCTCTCCCTCGGCGGCACCCTCGCCGTGCACGAATACCTCGCCGGATCGCTGGTAGCGGTCATGCTGGCCACTGGGCAGGCATTGGACTCCGCAGCGCAACACCGGGCGTCCCACGACCTGCGCGCGCTGTTGGAGCGCGCACCCCGATTCGCCCATCGCCGGACCAGCGGTGGGCTCGAGACCGTACCCGTGGAACAAGTGCACATCGGCGATGTTCTGCAGGTGAACCCTGGTGAAGTGGTGCCGGTGGACGGTCTCGTCCGCGACGGCGCCGCGGTCCTCGACGAGGCGGTGTTGACCGGCGAACCCACACCCGTCGAACGCGCCGCCGAAGATCCCGTGCGCAGCGGTGCGGTCAACGCCGGCTCCGCGTTCGAGCTGCGGGCCGGTACAAGCGCAGCAGGGAGCACTTACTCCGGAATCGTGCGGCTGGCACAGCAGGCAAGCGCCGAGCGCGCACCCGTCGTCCGGCTCGCCGACAGGTACGCGACGTGGTTCCTCCCACTGGCGATGCTCCTGGCCGGTGCGGCATGGCTGATCACCGGAACCGCCGTCGGAGCCGTCTCGGTGCTGGTGGTCGCGACACCGTGTCCCCTCCTGCTAGCCGTACCGGTGGCCATCGTGTCCGGCATGTCCCGTGCCTCCCGGATCGGCGTGATCATCCGCGACGGCGCAGCATTGGAGAACCTCGGCTGCGCCAGCACCGCGATCCTGGACAAGACAGGCACCTTGACCGCTGGCAGGCCTGCCGTCATCGAAATCACCACCGCACCGACGAACACCCCTCGCGAAGTGCTCAGGTTGGCTGCCTCGCTGGACCAGGCTTCCCCGCACGTGCTCGCCGAAGCCATCGTGATGCACGCCCGCAGGCAGAACCTCGCGTTGACCGAACCACGCGAGGCCTCGGAGCAACCCGGCCGGGGTATGAGCGGCATCGTCGACGGCAAACGCGTGGAGGTCGGGAAGCTCGCGCTGCCCGAGGAGAAGCCCCGCTGGGTCTCCGCTGCGCTCAACCGAGCCGTGCTCGACGCAGCAGCCATCGCCTGGGTCAGCTGCGAAGGAGACTTGCAGGGCGCAGTACTGCTGCGCGACCCGGTCCGCAACGACGCCCCCAGGACCCTCAAGCGACTGCGACGAGCCGGCTTGCACCGACTGGTCATGCTCACCGGCGATCGCGCCGAGCCTGCTCGGGAAGTCGCCACCGTGCTCGGACTGGACTGGGTCCACGCGGAACGAACACCAGCGGGAAAAGTGGCCTGCGTGCGAGACGAAACCACGAGGGCCACCACCATCATGGTCGGCGACGGGGTCAACGACGCCCCTGCTCTGGCAGCCGCGACGGTTGGTGTCGCGATGGGTGCCCGGGGCGCAACCGCATCATCGGAAGCCGCCGACGTCGTACTCACCACCGACCGGCTCGACCGCCTCGCCGACGCCATGAGCATTGCCAGACGTGCACGAGGCATCGCCGTGCAGAGCGCAGCCATCGGCATGTGCCTGTCGATCATCGCCATGGGCTTCGCCGCCTTCGGCCGGCTCCCACCGGCGGCGGGCGCACTGCTGCAAGAAGGCATCGACATCACGGTCATCACCAACGCACTGCGCGCACTCGGACGCGGACGGCGCGACGAGCCCGCAGTGCCGCCATCGACCGAGGACCTCCTTAACCACTTCGCCTCTCAGCAGCAGAAACTCCGCGAAACCCTGCACCTGGTCCGCGACACCGCCGACCTCGTCTCCGCGGACCCCACCTCGGCGAAGGCGCTCACGTCACTGCTCCAGACGCGCGAATTCCTGAACCGGCGGCTGCTCCCGCACGAACATGCGGAAGAAGCGCAGCTCTACCCCGCCCTGGCCGGGCTCATGGGGAGTCCGGACGCCACCGCGACCATGAGCCGCATGCACGCGGAGATCGACCGGCTCAGCCGGAGACTGGGAACCCACGCCGAGCAGGCCGAGTCGCACGGCCACATCACCAGCGAGCAGGCCCAGGACCTCCTGGCCACTCTCTACGGCCTGTACGCGGTCCTCCGCCTGCACTTCGCGCAGGAGGAGGAGAACTACTTCGTCCTCGCCGACCCCGACCGCACGCCCTGACCACGCGGACGCTGCGGCACCCGCTACTCGTTCGCGGCGATCGGACCGGGGGCTATCAGCTTGCCGCCAGCGGATCCACGTTCAGTGTCCGGCCCGACTCATGCGACGCCGAGACTTCGGACGATCGCCACCGGGCTGTCGACGTGGTGCAGCACTCCACTGGCCACCGAACCCAGCAACAAGCGCTGGAACCCGCCAAGACCGCGATGGCCGACCACGAGCAACTGGGCGTGCAGCGCGGCAGAGGTCAGTTCCTCGACCGGATGGCCGAAGCGGACATCGCCGCGAACCTCGACGTTCGGGTACTTCTCACGCCACTCGCCGAGCTCGTCGGCCAATTCGCGCTGCGCATCGTCCAAGCTGAAAAGGGAAACGCCCGGCGGGCTTTCCGCCCAGGAGTACTCAGCGTTGATCGGCCGCCACACCCGCACCGCCACCAGGTCGTTCCTCCGCGCAGAAGCGGTCTCGAAGGCGAAGCGCAGGGCCGCCCGGCTCGGTTCGGATCCGTCCACCCCCACCACCACGGGTCCGGTGGTGAAGGTGCTGCGGGCGTCGTGAACGACGACCACCGGACAGCGGGCGTGCATTGCCACCGCAGTGCTCACGGAACCCAGCACCGCTTCAGCGACACGACCGCGCCCCCGCGATCCGATCACGAGCAGTTGCGCATTCCCGGAGGCCCAGAGCAGTTCTTCGATGGGACGGCCGTGCCGGATCTCCTCGAAGATCTCCGCACGAGGACGCTCGCTGCGGCACCGGTCCGCCGCGTCCGACAGGAACTCCCACACCTCCTCGTCCGCGCCCTCTTGCGTGACCGCCACCAGCCGAAGCGGCGCATCCCGGAGGTCGGCCTCCTCGCTCGCCCACAACGCGGCCACCGACGACTGCTCGGAACCGTCCACTCCCGCCAGCACCGGCAGGCCCTGTTTCGGCGTCATGACACGACCACTCCATTCGTTCCGCCGGGCAGCCGCCTACCTGCTGTGTACCCAGGTCCAGCAAGCCTGCTCTGCTGCAACCGCCCGGGATGATGAAGCGTCAGAGGATGGGTTGTCTGGCCGGTGTGAGGTGGTCGATGAACCAGTCCCGGGCCAGTCCTGCGGCTTGGTCGAGAGTTCCTTCCTCTTCGAAGAGGTGGGTCGCGCCAGGCACGATCGCCAGCCGGTTCTCGCACCTGAGCAGCGCTCGGGCTTGCTGGTTGAGCCCGATGACCGCGTCGTCGCGACCACCGACGATCAACAAGGTCGGTGCCCGGACTTCGGCCAGGCGCTCGGCAGCCAGGTCGGGCCGCCCGCCGCGGGAGACGACAGCGGCCACCCCGGTGGGGTCTTCGGCAGCGGCCCACAACGCGGCGGCAGCGCCGGTGCTGGCGCCGAAGTAGCCGATGCCCAGGCCGTCGGTCTCCGGCTGGGTGCGCAGCCATTCGGTCACCTCGACCAGCCGGTGCCCCAGCAGTTCGATGTCGAACACGTTCGCCCGGTCGAGCTCCTCGTTCCGGTCGAGCAGGTCGAACAGCAAAGTCCCCAGCCCGGCCCGGTTGAGGATCCCGGCGACGTACCGGTTGCGCGGACTGTGCCGGCTGCTGCCGCTGCCGTGCGCGAAAACGACGACCCCCTCGGCACGCTCCGCTTCGGGCACTGTGAGGTGCCCGGCCAGCCGCACCCGCCCGGCCTGGACCCGCACCTCCTCATCCCGCATCCACACGTCGGGATCCACCGCAGGGCCACCAGCCGAAGCCGGATGGGTCCGCGCCGCTCGGTGGAGCAGATCCAGGACCTCCGCATCCGAGGTTTGCGCGAAGTTCGCGTACCACTGCCCGATCGCCACGAAGCGCTCCGGCGCTTCCAAGCACACCAACTCGTCGACGACATCACCAAGCCCGTCCAACGCATCAGGTGCCCCGACGGGCACGGCCAGGACCACGCGCTCAGCCCCGTTCGCGCGGGCTATCCGGCAGGCCGCCGCAGCGGTGGAACCGGTCGCGACCCCGTCGTCGACCACGACTGCGGTCCGCCCCGACAGTTGCTCCGGCGCGCGCCCGCGGCGGAAGTGCTGCGCGCGCAACTCCAGCTCGGCGCGCTCCCGCTCCTCGACGCCGGCCAGCTCCCCGCGAGTGATCCCAGCCCGCCGGACGACGTCGTCGTTGACGACGCGAACACCTCCTTCACCGATCGCCCCCATCCCCAGTTCCGGGTGGAAGGGCACCCCCAACTTCCGCACCACGATCACGTCCAGCGGCGCGTCCAGCTCCCGGGCCACTTCGAACGCGACCGGAACACCGCCTCGAGGTAGCCCGAGCACCACGACCTCGGGCCCCCTCAGATAGCGCAACTTCTTGCCCAGCCGCCGTCCTGCTTCCCTGCGATCGACGAACGGCATGACCTCCACCCCCAAGAGCTCCCGGAGTTCGGCGTGATGTCGGGTCCTTCCGACACGTTCCCCCTCGTGCTCCGGCCGAACCAGGGCCGACCGACCTCTTGCCCGGCATGCCCGGAGTGCTGAGGGTTGCGTCAGCACGACCACGCGAGCATCGGGTCCTCTATCCGCGCAGAACCGCGACACTGCACGGTGCGGCGTGCACCACGGCGTGGCTGACCGAGCCCAGCACGGCCCGGCGGACCAGGCCCCTCCCATGACTACCGACCACCAGCAACCCGGCGTCCCGCGACACGTCGACGAGCGCTCGAGCGGGACGCTGATCCCTGACCACTTCCTGCACCGCGACATCCGGGTGCCGTTCCGCGCAGCCGGCCAAGGAGCGCGACAGCAGCTCCGAGGCTTCCCAGCGCGCCGCATCACGATCAACAGCCCAGTCCTGCACGTGGTCCAGCGGCAGATCGCTCCAGGCGTGCACCGCGACCAGTCGGCACCTGTGCCGGGCAGCGAAGTCGAAGGCGAAGTCAACCGCCCGGACGCTGTTCTGCGATCCGTCCACGCCGACGACGACATCCCGGGCCTCCTGCCCGATCTGCTCCTCGCCGCGGGTGATGACGACCGGCGAACCCTTCTGGCGGGTAAGCAAGTCGGCAGCTGTCGAACCGACCAGCTCCAGATCCGGGCTGCCGATACCTGACGACCCCAGCACGAGCAGCTCGGCGTGCTCGGATATCCCCGCCAGCACCTCGACCGGGTCGCCCGAGAGCAGCTCGGTGCGCACTTCCAACCCGGGCGCGATCTGGACGCACTGCTCCACGACCGCGTTCAACTCCAGGCCTATGGCCCGTTGCAGCGGATCGCGCGGTTCCGAGCCGCCCGGCAGGCGAGATCTGGCGAGTTCCAGCAGCGGACGGGGGAACACGTGCACGAGGAGGAGCGTTCGACGCCTGCTGGCGGCTTCGCGAGCCGCCCATCTCGCGGCGTGCCGGGACGCCTCGGAAGCATCGAGCCCCACGACGACTTCATGAGCGAACTCCGACATCGAAGGCGCCCTCCCCGGACCGCCGTGCGGTCACATGCTCGGGAGAAGCTCATGAGCGCGACTTGACGCCCAACTCCCGAGTCCGCCGGCGAGGCTTGGGTATGTCGATCGGTTCCGCAGCGAGCACGACGCGGCTCGCTGCCATTGCGCCGGCTTCTTCTGCCAGCACGGCGCAGTAGGCTTCCCCGTAGGCTTCTGGCATGCGCAGTGCCACTGCCCGGCCAGTTCCCGCAGTTTCAAGGTCAATGCGGATCACGGCCACGCCGGAACTCGAGCACCGCGCCCGCCCTGTGCACAGCAGCCAAGCCACCAAGGGACTTCCTGGAGGACCGACCTCCACCTCCACCCGTACGACTCGCCCCAGCCCAGCCTCCTCGCTCCTGGCTTCGAACAGCCCCGCGACCGTGCGTCCGGCTGCCTCTGCCGCACCCACGATGTCCGCCCAGTTCCCGTCGAACAGGACGGCGTCGTCCGGATGAGCTCGCGACCGCACAGCCCTCACCGCCAAGGTCGGAACCTGCCTGTCCCCCACTAGACATCGCATGCCTCGTCGGCCCACCGGAGAAGGGCCGAAGGCCCCTGTACCCGATCTGCTGCCGCTTCGAATCCTTGGAAGCACACCGTTCTCGACGGCTCGAGCGTGGAGAACGGGGCACCGATCGCAGGGGGGTGCGCAATGCGACAGGAGAGGCCCCACAAGCACATCCACCACGACGACGACCCGCCCGCCCCCGCGCCGCGTGGTGCGGACCGCCGCCACGAACTCGACGGCGCCACCGAATCCCTCCTGGACGACATCGATGACGTCCTCGAGGACAACGCCGCCGAGTTCGTTCGCTCTTACGTCCAGAAGGGCGGTCAGTGACACCCGACCACGGACCACGGACCACGAATCATGTTCGCGCACGAAGCTCGGCACCACGACGACGAAGAACTCCTGCTGGCTGTGGTCCGCACGCTGGCCGCGGAGCGCCGACCTCCGGACGCAGTAGCGGCAGCGACGCTGGACAGCGATTTCGAGCGCGACCTCGGGCTCGACAGCCTCGCACTCGCGGAGCTGCTGGGACGAGTCGAGAGGACCTTCGGGGTCAAGCTCCAGGAAGGTGTGCTCAGTAGCATCGAGACACCCCGCGATCTTCTCCAGGCGGTACGAGGCGCGTCAGGAGCGGGCGGGCTCCGAGATACCGGCGGCCGGAGTGCTCCGCCCCGGGCAGCGCAGGGGGTTCCCGCCGCTGCAACCACCCTCACCGAAGCGCTGTCCTGGCATGTCCAGGTGCATCCGGATCGGCAGCACGTGCGGGTCCTGCGCGACGACGATGACGAGATTCTCAGCTTCGGCGATCTGCACCGCAGTGCCGCCGTGGTGGCCGCGGGATTGCAGGCTCGCGGCGTGCGGCCTCGAGACACTGTGGCGCTCATGCTGCCCACCAGCGGGGACTACTTCACCAGCTTCACCGGGGTACTCCTGGCCGGCGGGATTCCGGTGCCGATCTACCCACCTGCCCGGCCGTCGCAGCTGGCCGACCACCTCCGCCGCCAGGTGAGCATCCTGGACAACGCCCGAGCGGCTGCGCTGATCACCGAGCCCGCAGCCGCGCGGTTCGAGCGGCTCGTGCGCAGCCACGTCCCCTCCCTCCGGAACGTCCTCACACCTGCTGAGCTGCACGACCACGGCCAGGCCGGCCCCGTCGATCGTGGCCCGGCCGACGTCGCCCTGCTCCAGTACACCTCGGGCAGCACCGGGAACCCCAAGGGCGTTGTGCTCACGCACGCGAACCTGCTGTCCAACATCCGGGCCATGGCCCAAGCCGCACGGGTGTCCACATCGGACGTCTTCATCAGCTGGCTGCCGCTGTACCACGACATGGGGTTGATCGGGGCCTGGTTGTCCTGCCTCTACCTCGGACATCAACTGGTGATCATGCCGCCATCGGCATTCTTGACCAGACCTGCGCGGTGGTTGTGGGCCATCCACACCCACCGGGGAACCCTGTCGGCAGCGCCCAACTTCGCCTACGAACTGTGCCTGCGGGAAATCGACCGGTCCGAACTGGACGGATTGGATCTGAGCTCGTGGCGGATCGCGTTCAACGGCGCCGAGCCGGTGCACGCGGACACCTTGCACAGGTTCACCGAACGCTTCCAGCCGTACGGGTTCCAGCCGGCAGCGATGGTCCCCGCCTACGGACTCGCCGAGGCCTGCGTGGGTCTCACCTTTCCGCCCGCAGGGCGCGGGCCCGTCGTGGATCGCGTTGCCCGAGCAGAGTTCGAACGCTCCGGGCAGGCGCTCCCCGCCGCCTCCGACGACCCCGATCCGCTGGCGTACGTAGCCTGCGGCATACCTCTCGTTGGCCACGAAATCCGCATCGTCAGCAGAACCGGCAGCGAGCTCGGCGACCGGCAGGAGGGGCGGATCGAGTTCCGGGGGCCTTCCGCGACCCAGGGCTACTTCCGCAACCCGCAAGAGACCCATGCCCTTATACGTCACGGCTGGCTGGACACCGGCGATCTCGGATACCTCGACGCCGGCGAGCTCTACGTCACCGGTCGGGTCAAGGACCTCATCATTCGTGCTGGACGCAACCTGCACCCGGAAGAACTCGAAGCCGCCGTCGGCGACCTCCCCGGAATCCGGAACGGTTGCGTCGTCGCATTCGCCAGCACCGGGCGCGGGGATGAGCCCGAACGATTCATCGTGATCGCCGAAACCCCTCAGACCGAACCCGCAGTTCTGGCCGGACTTCGAGAACGCATCACCGCCACCGCGATCGACCTCTTCGACGTCGCACCCGACGACGTCGTCCTCGCTCCGCTCGGCTCCGTGCCCAAGACCCCGAGCGGGAAGATTCGCCGCACCGCCAGCCGCGAATCGTACGAGCGGGGCACGATCAGCGCTCCGCCCCGCTCACTGTCGTGGCAGCGGGCGAGGTCTCCGGTGATCGCTGCGATCGCCTGGTCGCGCAGGACCGGACAGCTGATGTCCGTCGCGATCTTCACGGCTTGGTGCTGGTTCCTGGCGGTCGCCATCGGTGGCCCCACGGTCCTCGCAGCTGCGCTGCTCCCCAGAGCCGCACCCGCGATCGCCCGCCAAGCGGCCCGGAGTCTGGCCCGCCTGACCGGCACACACCTCATCGTGACCGGTGCCGAGCAACTCACCCGCACCCCGAGCAGCATCGTCGTCGCCAACCATGCCAGCTACCTCGACGACATCGCACTGATCGCAGCCCTGCCAGGCCGGTGCACGTTCGTCGCGGCAGAAGTCCTCGCAACCCGACCAGCAGTCGGATTCCTGCTCCGACGGCTCGGCACGCTGTTCGTCGAGCGCACCGACCGCGAGCAGGGCATCACCGACACCGACAGGCTCACCCGCGCGGCACGCGAAGGCCAACAACTCGTCATACACCCGGAAGGGGGCCTCTCCTCCGATCCAGGACTGCGACCATTCCACGCTGGAGCCTTCATCGCGGCGGCCCGCAGCGGGCGACCCGTGATCCCGGTGGCACTGCACGGCACCCGCGACATCCTCAAACCCGGCAACCACCACTTCCGCCACCACAACCCGGTCCACGTGACCATCGGCGAACCCATCCAGCCCAGGGCCCCGGGCTGGGACACCGCCATCGAGCTGGAGCACCGCGCCCGCGCAATGATCGCCGAGCACTGCGGCGAACCCGACCGAACCCAGTAGCCGGCCCCCGGCAGTGGCTGCGCCAGACAGATCGAGCACCGCAGTTTGCGACGGCATTTCGCCGACCAGGCCACCACGAATCTGTCCAGCTCAGTCGGTTGCGATGGAGGGCAGAACTACAGTGGGTTCGCTTGGCTGGCCGGTCAGCGTATCGATTCCAAGGCACCGTGGCCCTTGTTCTTTCGGTCAGACCGGCGGGCATGCGCCATAGATCATCATGCCTGTAGTTGCTGCATTTGCTGAGCGCCCTCCAGTCTCCGGAACGCTAAGGCGGCCTGGGGATGCAGAGGCATCATCGGCTCCTTCGCCGTTCACAGTCGGATCATCCGGAGGTGGTGTACCCGCCGTCGACGTACAGCGTTTGGCCGTTGACGAACGCGGCGCGGTCCGAGAGCAGAAACAGCACCGCGTCCGCGACGTCGTCCTCGGTGCAGAGCCGCCCGAGCGGGATTGCGTCGGTCATCGACTTCCGGTCGAGCACGCCGTCGCGGACCATCGCCTGGATCAACGGGGTGTTTGTCCACGCCGGACCTACGGCGTTGACCCGGTGGCCGAGCGGGCCCCACTCGGCGGCCAGGGCGTTCGTCAGCCCGGCGACACCGGACTTGGCCGCGGAGTACGCCGCCCGTTCCGGCAGCCCGCGGGCCGCGGCGATGGACGCGATGTTCACGATCGACGCGCCCTCGTCGAGGTGGTCGAAAGCCGCCTGACAGGCGAAAAACGTGCCGCTGAGGTCGACGTCGACGACCAGCCGCCAGTCGGCCTCGGACAGAGTGGCCGAGGGACCGGGTCGGGTCAGCCCAGCACTGTTGACCAAGCCGTGGATCCGCCCGTGTTGCTCGCGGAGCACCGCGAACACCCGGCGCAGCGCGGGCGCGTCGCGTACGTCGACCTCGTGCCGGCTCGCGACGGTGGCGTCGTCGAGTGCCGCCAGCGCCTCCTTCTGGACGTCGATCGCGGCCACCGTCCAGCCCTCGGCGGACGCGCGCTCGGCAACGCGCGCGCCCAGCCCGGAGGCTGCCCCGGTCACAACGACGACGCCCTGACCTTCGGTCGATCCGCTCAAGGCAAGCTCCCCTTCCTCTCCTGGCCGCACTGGGCGGACCTCGCGTGGGCGGCCCGTGTGCGTCGGACCTGCATGTGGTGCTGCCGGCGCGAGCCGGTCCCGGTCAGACGTTCTTGGCCTTCCCACTGCTGGCCTCAGCGGTGCGTGGGCTGCTGTTGGTCGCCGTGAGCGCTGCGCGCTCCGCAGCGTGGCGCGCGATGTCCCGGCCGGTCCGGTAACCAAGGACCATCGCCGGGCCGATGTTCGCGCCGTAGCCCGGGTAGCCGCCGCCGAACACGCTGACCGCGGCGGTGCCCACGGCGTAGAGGCCGGGGACTGGCTGGTTGTCGTCGTCGAGGACTTCGCTGCGGGTGTTGACCGCAAGTCCCGCGTAGGTGCCGAGGTCACCCATCTCGATCTTGACGGCGTAGTACGGGCCCTTGTCGATCGGAGCGAGGTTGGGATTCGGCTTGTGCTCCACGTCCCCCTTGAAGTGGTGGAACCAGTTGGAGCCACGGTGGAACTTCGGGTCCTCACCGCGGGCGGCCCCGGCGTTGAACTCGTCGAGCGTGGCCTGCAGGCGGTCGGCGGGCACGCCGATCTCCTTTGCCAGCGCGGTCACGGTCGGCGCCTTGTGCAGGAAGCCGGAGCGGCGGAAGTAGGTTTGCGGGAACGGCCACGGTTTGGCGTAGCCGATGCCGTAGCGGTGCATGGCCTTCTGGTCGGCGATAATCCAGCCGAAGGTCCCCTCGCGGTCCTTGTCGTTTTTGATCATCTCCACGCCGTAGTCGTGGTAGGACAGCGACTCGTTGGCGAACCGGACGCCGTCGCGGTCGACTGCGATCAGACCGGGTAGCCCGAACGCCCGCAGGTGGGGGAACCAGCGCTTCTGGCCCCGCAGGCCGTGGAACACCGTCACCGGGCCCCAGGACGCGGGCTGGTGCGGCGAGTCGTCGATGTGACCGCCAAAAGGCTGGGCCAGGCGCAGCGAGTCGCCCTCGTGGCCGATGGTCGGCGTGGTGTGGTTCGTGCCCGCTGGGTCATGCGGGAAATACTTTTTGCGTAGGTCGGCGTTGCCCGAGAACCCGCCGGCCGCGATGACGACGCCGAGCTTCGCCCGGATCTCGCCCGAGTGCTCGCCGGAGATCCGCGCACCGGTGACGACGCCGGACTGGTCCCGCAGGATCTCGTCCGCGGTGGTCGAGGTCCACATGCGGATCCCGGCCTCGTCCGCGGCGGCGATCAGCCGGGTCATCAGGGCGTTGCCGTTGGTGCGGTCGTAGGCCCGCTTGTGCAGGATCGTCTCGATCCAGGTCTTGGTCAGCTTGCGCGCGGCGTACCGGAAGGCCTTCAGGTTCTGGTTCGCCTTGAGGAACATGGCGATGTCCGGCCCGATCTCCGGCATGTAGCCGAAAACGGTATAGGACAGCAGGTAGGGCTGGACTCGTAGGCGGTTGCGTCCGAGCATGCGCGCGTCCGCGGCCGGCACGGTGACCGCGCGACCGGATACCTTGGCGCCCGAGGCGTCCATCCGGTAGTCGGGGGCCTTCTCCGGGTAGGTGAATTCGATTCCGGCGTCGTCCTCGAAGAAGGACATGGCTTCGGGCACGGTGTCGAGGAAGCTGCCGACGGCAGCCGCGTCGTAGCTCGCGCCGGCGAGATGCTTGATGTAGGTCTCGGCCTCCTCGCGGGTGTCGCCCTGTGCCACGCCCTGCTTGTTGCCAGGGACCCAGGCCCAGCCACCGGAGATCGCGCTGGTGCCGCCCAGGTACTTGTCCTTGTCCACCACGATCACGCTGTGGCCGTCGTACGCGGCCTTCAGCGCGGTGGAGATGCCCGCGGCGCCCGATCCGATGACGAGGACGTCGGTATTGATGGTCTTCATGCAGTTCTCCTTCGCGGGGTCAGATCGCGGTGTAGCCACCGTCGACGACGAGCTCGGATCCGGTGGTGAACCCGGACTCGTCGGAAGCCAGGTAGAGCACCGCGTAGGCGATCTCGTCGGGCCTGCCCTGGCGGGGCAGTGGGTTTCCGCCAACGAGCTGGCTGTAGTACGCCTCCGGCCCGACCTCCGAGTTCTCAGCGGCGGTACGACTCATCCGGCTTTGCATGGACCCGGGATGCACAGAGTTCACCCGGATCCCGTACTCGCCGTAGGCCGCAGCATCGGCCTTGGTCAGCAGTCGCACCGCTCCCTTCGTGGCGTGGTAGAGCGGGACCGTCTTCCCGCCGGTCAGCCCATGGATGGAGGAGAAGTTGACGATGCTGCCCCGGCCCGCTGCGATCATGTGCGGGACCACTGCGCGAGTCGTGAGCCAGACGCCCTTGACGTTGACGCCGAAGATCGCGTCGAACTCCTCGACGGTCGCCTCGTGCGACGGGGCGGGCCGCCCGATGATCCCCGCGGCATTGACGAGTATGTCGGGTGCGCCGTACTCGTCCACGACCTCAACGACGGCCTGGCCGAGGCTCTCCTCGGAGGTCACGTCGACGATCCGGTCCTTGACCGGGAGCCCGTTCCAGCCGCCCTCGGCGGCCGTCCGATCGAGGTTGACGACCTTTGCCCCGTGCTCGGCGAGCATCCGCGCCGTCGCGCGACCGAGATCACCACTCGCCCCGGTGACGATCGCGGTCTTGCCCGCCACACGCCCGCCGGTCACGTGGCGCTCGCAGGCAGCTTGAAGTCGACCGAGACGATCTGTTCGGCTCCGGCCTTGGACAGCGCGATGGCGGGCTGGTGGGCAGGATGCGCCGTGTAGGTGGCGACGTCCTCGAGCCGGTCGAAGTCGGCGACGATGGCGGCGTCCCAGGAACGGTCGGCGTGGAGCACGTCTGCTCCCACCGAGAGCGACCTGACCTCGGGAATGCGTTCCTGAAGGCCTTCGACGACGTCGAACCACTCGGCCGGGTCCCAATCCGGCTTCCAGCGGAACAGGACGACGTGCCGGATCACCGCGATCCTCCGCCGACAGCCGCCGCAGCCTCGATCCGAACATGACGACGCAGCATGTATGGCCCCTTTACTCGACGACTCCGATCAGTGGACGCGCATGGTGACCGGTCGTCTGCCGACGATCCGGCGGCACCGCTGTCCGCGTAGACACACAATCGACACCGGGGCGCCGTCGGGGAACGGATGCTCCATTCAATGAAAAATTTGCTGGCGATGAGGGTGACGGCGGGGAGCGTCGCCGCGAGTCAGGTCGGCATCGAGGTGAGGTCGGCGTCGAGCCGGGGATTGGCGCCGAGGGCGCGGGAGATAGAGCGCGACGCTGCGAGGAGAGCGGAGATCTGGGCGGGTGCGTTGCCCTCGTCTGAGGGGACGACGACGTTGAGCGCGGCGACGACGTCATCCCGCGGCCCCCAGATGGGCACAGCAACGCCGGTGGCCCCGACCGTGATGTACCCGTCAGCGACCACGACCCCGCGCCTGCGGGTGTCGGCCAGGAGCCGGCGCAGTGTCGTCGGATCGGTCGGTGTCCGGTCGGTGAACCGCGGATGGGTCGATGCGAGGAGCTGCTCCTGCACGTCCACGGGGGCGTGCGCGAGCAGGACGATCCCTGAGGAGCAGGCGTGAGCCGGGAGCCTGCCGGCCACCCGGATGATGTTGCGGGAGCCGCCCCGGGTGGAGAGTCGCTCCAGGAAGAGTGCCTCCAGGCCGTCCCGGACCGCCAGCTGGGTGTGGTGGCCGACCACGGCGTGCAGGTCCTCCATCACGGGCCTGGCCGCCTCGCGCAGCCCGAGCGCCCGCGAACCGCGGGAGGCCAGCTCCCAGAGGCGGACACCGAGTCGAATCCGGCGGCCGGGAGTGCGCTCCAGGTAGCCCAGCGAGACGAGCTCGTTGACCAGGCGGTGCGCCGTAGCGATGGGCAGCCCGGCGTGCCGGGCGATCTCCGAAGCGGTGCGCGTCGTGTTATCGGCGTCGAAACACGACAAGACGCGGTCGACGCGCGTCAGGACTGACTCGCCTGAGGGGGACCGTGCCATGCCCCCATCGTCCTCCAAGCCCGTTTCTCATTCAATGGAGGACCGGTGTCGCGCAGGGAAAGGGGGCTGCACCCTTCCTGTACTCCCGGCCGGGACGAACCCGGCGCTTAGACACAGGCCAAAGGAGATCATGTGTCCGCTGTCGAGCACGGCTCCGCCCTCACCGATCCCGGCTCGGAGGCTCCGCCCAGCGCGAACCACACGCAGCTGGCCCGTCGCGCCTCGCTCGCCGCGTTCCTCGGCAGCCTGCTGGAGTACTACGACTTCTTCATCTACGGGTCCGCGGCCGCCCTCGTGTTCGGCACCATCTTCTTCCCGCAGGGGAACCCGACGGTCGCCACGGTGTTGGCGCTCGCCACCTTCGGCATCGCCTACGTCGCGCGCCCGCTCGGCGCCGTCGTCTTCGGGCACTTCGGCGACCGTGTCGGCAGGCGCGGCGTCCTGCTCGCCACGCTCCTGCTGATGGGAGCCAGCAGCCTGGCCATCGGCTTGCTGCCCACCTACGACTCGGTGGGCGTCGTCTCGCCGATGCTGCTCGTGATCTGTCGGCTGCTGCAGGGACTATCGGCCGGCGGCGAGGCCGCCGGTGCCAGCACGCTGACCCTTGAGTACGCGCCGGAGGGCCGCCGCGGGTTCTTCACGAGCTTCACGATGGCGGGCTTCGCGGCGGGCATGGTGCTTGCCACGCTGGTGTTCATCCCGGTCGCGGCACTGCCGCGCGACTCCCTGCACGCCTGGGGCTGGCGGATCCCGTTCCTGCTGAGCGTTTTCGTCGTCGCGATCGCCTACCTCATCCGGCGCAGGCTGGAGGAGACCCCCGTTTTCGAGTCGGTGGTCGACGAGCCCGCCGAGGCCGAGGTGCTCCCGGTCGTGACGCTCGTTCGCGAGCAGTGGCGCGATCTGCTGCGCGTGATCGGGTGCTCGCTGTTCGCGGTGTTCCAGTCGCTCTTCGCCGTCTTCACCCTCTCCTACGGGACGTCCGGCGACCTCGGCCTGGACCGGGCGACCCTGCTGTCGGTGTCGGTGGCGGCCAACGCTGTGGCGATCTTCGCGATTCCACTGTGGGCGGCGCTGTCCGATCGGATCGGCCGTCGCCCGGTGTGGGTCTTCGGGGCGCTCACGTCGGCAGCGACCTTCGCCGCCTACCTGTGGGCATTGGGCACTGGATCGATGGTCCTGATCTTCGTGATCGGAATTCTGCACGCCGGCGTCGCCTACAGCGCGGTGAACGGGATCTGGCCAGCGTTCTTCACGGAGATGTTCGACGCCCGCGTGCGCTACACCGGCTTCGCGATCGGCACCCAGATCGGCTTCCTCATCGCCGGCTTCTCGCCCTCGATCGGCGTCGCGATCATGGGTGAGGGCGGCTCGTCCTGGGTTCCGGTCGCGGTCTTCGCAGCGATCTGTGGCGTCGTCTCGGCGATCGCGGCGTTGACCGCGCGCGAGACCAGCCGCACGCCGGTCATGGAGCTGGGGCGGGTTCCCGCCTGAGGACCGGGAACGTTCGGCGCCCCGGACGCGTTGCACTGCCGACGCGACACCGCCCAACGCATTCGGGACCGCGGCGGCCACTGCATCCTGACGATCAAGGCCAAACCAGCCGGGTTTACAGAAACGTGTGAAAAGCCTTCCCTGGAAAGACATTCCATCCCTGGCCGTGGCCAGCGAACGCGGGCACGGCCGACAGGACACCCGTACTCTCAAAGCCACCACGATCTCCACCGGCATCGGTTTTCCAGGTGCGGCCCAGGTCCTGCGGTTGACCCGGACCCGCACCCTGCGTGGCAGCGGGAAACGGACCCGCGAAACCGTCTACGCCGTCACCAGCTTCGCGGTCATCGAGGCCGCAGGACTCCCACATACACCAACGATGTTTACCTGTTGACCTGCACAAACAAACCACTACATCTAGAGAGGTTCACATTCACAGACCTATATAAAGGTCCATATCCACGGAGCGAGCGAATCAACCACGACGGCCCGGTGACGTTGTGGCGGCAGGTCGCCAGCGACGTAGCCGCCGATATCGCGTCGGGCGCCCTGGAAGCAGGCTCGCATATGCCGACCGAGCTTGAGCTAGCAGAGATCTACGACGTGGCTCGCGGGACGGTTCGCCGGGGGTCGTGGACCTCGTCGAACGTGGTGCGATCGTCGTGGTTCATGGCCGGGGCACTTTCGTGGCCACCGGTCAATGACGCCTCGGCCCAGCCGTCGCCGAACGCAGGTTCGGCAGGGCCGGGCGGCGATCGGGCGGTTATTAGTATGCTGGCACCATGACCAGCGGAGGTCCTGCCGGGAGCGGCGCGACCACGGTGTTCTTGGTAGACGACCACGAGATCGCCCGAATCGGTGTGGCCGACCTGCTGGATGCGGAACCCGATCTCACCGTGGTCGGGCAGGCGGCATCGGTCCGCGAGGCGCTGGCCCGGATCCCGCCGCTGCAGCCGAACGTGGTGGTATTGGACGTGCTACTGCCAGACGGCAACGGCGTCGAGCTGTGCCGGGAGTTGCGCTCCCGGCTGCCGAAGGTGAACTGCCTGATGCTGACCGCCTACCCCGACGAACAAGCCATGCTCGATGCGATCCTCGCCGGGGCTGCCGGATACCTTCTCAAAGACATCAAGGACACCAAACTGGTCTCAGCCGTGCGCACTGCCGGTGCAGGCGAACACCTGCTGGGCGAGCGGGCAACAGCGGACCTGGTGGCGAACCTGCAAGCAAAGCTGGACGAATCGGCCGAGCTTCCCGGACTGACCAGCCAGGAGCGCATTCTGCTCGACCTCATCGGGCAGGGCCTGACCAACAGACAGATCGCAGAACGGATGTTCTTGGCGGAGAAGACCGTCAAGAACTACGTCTCCCGCTTGCTGAGCAAGCTGGGGGTCGCGCGGCGAGCCCAAGCGGCCGTGATCGCCACCGAACTCCACCACCATCACCACCGGCCCTACGACTGGCGCTGAACCCGCAACCACGGCAGGCCACCAACCGGCAAGAGTGATCGGCTAGGAGCCTGTCTTGATATATCTCGCGGAGCATCGAAGATCGAAGCCAGGCGCTAGGACTGGTGGGCGGGAGCGTCCTGCATGGCGATGAACTGCCCGTGCCAGCTGTGGTACCAGACGGCTCCGGTCCTGGCGTTGACCGACAGCATCCCGGCGATCTGATCCCCGCGGAGGGCGTGCAGCGTGTAGTAGCCGGGGAATGCGGTGGGATCGGTCGCGTGCAGGCCGGTGTTGTTCTGCGCCAACCACTGATCGGCGATCTGCTCGGCTTGCTCAGCGGTCACGGTGGGCGGCCTGCCCCGGACAGGCGCGGGCATCATCCCGTAGGCGCTGTTCCACATCATCGCCGGCCCGGGTTCGAGGAACACCGCACCGCTGGCCGGGTCGATGAGGACCTCGGTGCCACCGTGCCCACCGGGATCAAGGAGTTCCGCGTAATAACCGTTGCTGAACTGCATGACCTCGCCGGTGTGCAGGCCACGCTGCTGCCCGAACTCGTCAGAGGCCCGGCGAGCATCGTCGAAGTTCGCCACGGCCGCCGGTGCGGTCTGGCTCGGCAGACCGCCGTTACCGGGCATCATGGGCATGCCGTACCCGGGCGCCGCCGGCTGACCGGGACTGACCGCCCGCCACCCGCCAACCCCACCGACGACCCAGACCACCGAAGCGACCAACGCCGCGACGGCGAGGACCAGCACGGTCAGCGGCAGCCGACGGCCGCGCAACGCAGCCCTCGCAGCAGAAGCCCGGTGCCGCAGTGCTAGCGCTTCTCGCGCTCGGTGGTAGGCGTCTTCGTCGATCTCATCTGCGGCGAACCGGCGCGCCAGGGTTTCCTCGGGTGTGTCCCGTTGAACACGGCTACCCGCACCGCTGGGGATCAACAGGAAGACAGCCCAGCCGATCAAGCCGATCAGCACGATCCACACCAACGGCAGGAACGTCATCCCCGGCCCATAACCCCACATCATCTCGGGTCACCCTTCCCAGCCCGTGCAGTGCATGTTCCGGCACTCCACGCGCGACCGGAAGAGCCGATGGGCCCGCGACGCTGGAACGGGGGCGGACCAGACGATCACTCCTGAGTCCGGCCCCCAGCGGAATGGGTGTTGTAGAACTCGGTGAACGCGTCGTAGGCCCGCGCCCCGTAAACCGTGGCGGGCCCCCCGTTCATCAAGAAAGCAACGCCGATCACCTCAGCTGCTTCTGGTGGTGTCGCACCGCGCTGGACGGCTGCATGGGCGTGCGCGGCGATGCAGCCGTCGCACTCCTTGCTCACCGCGATGGCTAGAGCGACCAGCTCCTTGGTCTTGGCATCCACCGCACCCGGAGCGAGCGCAGCGTCGTGCAGCTGCCGGTAACCCTCGTACACCTCCGGTATCGCATGCCGGAGCTCACGAGTGCGAGGCCTCAGCTCGTCCCGAATCGCCGAACCATAGCCAACCATGCCACCGCACCCCCAACCTGCCGCGAGCAGCACATGTGCGCTGCTTGCCCAGGATGCACCCGGACCTGGGGCCTGCCGCAACACGTCTCGAGCGACCCGGGGTTCGTGGTTTCGGAGTCCTTCGGCACTCGTCCGGCTTGCTTCGCGGGCGCGAGACTGGAGATGGGAGTGTTGTCGAGGGATTCGCATGCGTGCGGAAGTGGGCGACTGGTTGGTCGTCGAGGCGGTCCACCTGGGTGGACATCGTCGCCAGGGGCAGATCGTCGAGGTGTGCGGCCGAGAAGGTGGTGAGCCCTTCCGGGTTCACTGGCTCGACGACGGTCGGGTGACCTTGTTCTTCCCCGGTCCGGACACGCACCTCGAGCACCACCTTCCCCACCATCTGAAGTTGAACGTCGGTCGGAGCACGAGCCTCTGACGCCGCGTCAGCGGAGGCCTGTTGGTTGCGAGGTGGCCATGTCGTGGATTCGCTGGCTCGGCGAGCTCGGTCTGGCGGACGTGCCCGCAGCAGGGGGCAAGGGAGCGAACCTGGGTGAGCTCACCAGCGCCGGATTCCCGGTCCCGCCGGGGTTCGTCGTCACCGCCGACGCCTACCGCGCCTGCATGTCGGAAGCTGGTGCGCAGCCGGAACTCGACCGGTTGCTGGCCGAGGCCGGCGGTTCCGTCGACGACTCCGATGCGCTCAGCGAAGCCTGTGCTCGGCTGCAACGTCTGGTGCACCAAGCGGGCATGGCGGCCCCGGTGCGCGCTGCGCTGCTCGATGCTTACGACGAGTTCGACGGCGACAGCCGGGTCGCGGTGCGGTCGTCGGCGACCGCTGAGGACGCTCCGGACGTCTCGTTCGCCGGGGTGAACGAGAGCTTTACCAACGTTTCCGGTGCCGACGAGCTGGCGGCGCGGGTGGTCGACTGCTGGGCGTCCCTGTTCAGCCCCCGCGCGATCGTCTACCGCACCGCGCAGCGCGTGCTCGAGGCACCTGCGATGGCCGTCATCGTGCAGCAGATGGTGGACGCGGACCGCTCCGGCGTGGCGTTCACCGCGAACCCGGCGAGCGGGGCGAACGACGAGATGCTGGTGGAGGCCGGTTTCGGACTCGGCGAATCCGTCGTCAGCGGTGCCGTGGAGCCCGACACCTACACGATCCGAAAGGCCGACGCCCAGCTCCAGCACGTCAACGTCGGCCGCAAGGACTTCAAGATCGTGCGCGAGGCGGACGGCCGACAGGTCCGGGTCGCGGTCGGGCCGGAGGAGAGCGATCAGCGGGTGCTCAGCGACGGCGAGATCACCGATCTCGCACACCTGCTCGCCCAGGTGGAGCACCACTACCAGAGCCCGCAGGACGTGGAATGGGCGATCACCGACGGCACCTGGTGGCTGGTGCAGTCCCGCCCGATCACGACGCTCCGGCATCGACTCCCCGCCGAAGCAGGCGCGCTGCTCGTGTCCGGACTCGGAGCGTCCTACGGCACGGCTTCGGGCGCAGTTCGGGTGATGCAGTCCCCCAGCGAAGGCGGGGCGCTGCAGTCCGGCGAAGTGCTGGTCGCGCCCATGACCGCGCCGGACTGGCTGCCGGCCATCCGCAAGGCCGCTGCGCTGGTCACCGACAGCGGCGGGATGACTTGCCACGCCGCGATCGTCGCGCGGGAACTGGGGCTGCCGTGCGTGGTGGGCACCCGCACGGCCACCAGGACCCTGCGCGACGGCATGCAAGTCACCGTCGACGGGGCGAACGGCACCGTGGCCGAAGGCGTCGTCAGCGCTCCCCGGCAGCCCGTCGAGGTGGTCCAGCCCCCGGCGGTTTCCGCGCCTTCCCCGGTCACTCGGATCTACCTCAACCTGGCGATGCCCGACCAAGCTGAGCGAGCTGCTGCGCTGCCCGTGGACGGCGTGGGATTGCTGCGCGCGGAATTCCTGCTCACCGAGGCGCTCGGCGGTGAGCATCCCGGACGCATGCTCGCGGCCGGTCGGGAAGGAGCGGTGGCCGGTGCGATCGCCGAAGCGCTGTCCACCATCGCGACGGCGTTCTTCCCCCGGCCGGTCGTCTACCGCGCGGCGGACTTCCGCAGCAACGAGTTCCGCCACCTCACCGGTGGGGACGACTTCGAACCGGTCGAGGACAACCCGATGATCGGCTACCGCGGCTGCTACCGCTACGTGCGCGATCCGTCGCTGTTCCGGGTGGAGCTCGCGGCTCTCGCGCGGGTGCGCGAGCAGACCCCCAACCTGCACCTGATGATCCCGTTCGTGCGGACCCGCTGGGAGTTGCAGAAGTGCCTGGACGAGATCGACCGCAGCCCGCTCGGCGACTCCACCGGGCTGCACCGGTGGGTGATGGCCGAGGTGCCGTCCGTGCAGCACTGGCTGCCGGAGTACGCGCGCATGGGCATCGACGGGGTTTCCATCGGCAGCAACGACCTCACCCAGCTCGTGCTCGGCGTCGACCGCGACTCCGAGCTGTGCGCGCCGCTGTTCGACGAGTCCGATCCCGCGGTGCTGGACGCGATCGGCACCATCATCGGCGCGGCCCGCCGGGCCGGGATCACCTCGTCGCTGTGCGGCCAAGCACCGTCCAACGACCCGGAGTTCGCCGAGCACCTGGTCCGGCTGGGCATCACGTCGATCTCGGTCAACGCCGACGCGGTGCCCGCCGTGCGGCAGGCCGTGGACGTGGCCGAGCGCAAGATCCTGCTGGAGGCTGCCAGGACCCGGCTCTGACCGGTCAGTCCCCCGGGAACAGCGGTTCGACGACTTCCGACAGCGGGCGGCGCGGGGTGAGCGGTCCGGGGAACTCGTGGGTGACCGGCCAGCCGATGCGGATCACCAGCTGCGGATTGCCGCTGCCGCCGAGGACCTCCGCCCGGACCTCGTTGCGGGCTTCGGCGACCTCGCCGATCTGGCTCAACGTGCACGTCGCCAAGCGCTGCTCGGTCGCGCTCAGCAGCACCGCGCTCAACGCCTCACCCGCGGCCAGCCAGTCGTCGAAGGTGTCGCCGCGGGTGGACAGCACCGCCAGCACCGCGCCGTCGTCCAGGATCGGCACCGGCAGCTCCCCCTCGGCCACCAGTGAGAAGTCCCGTTCGGGCATGCCGCGCAGGTGTTCTGCGGGGATGCTGCGCGCCGGCACTCCCTCGGCGGACGCGTGCCGCCCCGACCAAGCGGCGAGTTCCTGCTGGTACTCGGGTTGTCTGCGCTGCACCGACCCGGCGTGCTCGAGGGCCAGTTCCACCTCCCGGCGATCCCGGTCCGCGAGCGCGAAGGTGAGCGTGCAGGACTCCAGCCCCGCGACTTCGCGCAGCGGTGCGAGGACTTCCTGCGGCACCTGGTCGGTCAGGAAGGGGCGCCGGTCGCTGCGCCGCTCCGCCGCCGCTGCTGCCAGCGCCTCCACGTGCGGGTCGACCTCGGACAGTTCGGAGAACTCGATGGACGCCAGGTGTTCGGGCTGCGCCGGGTTCGGCAGGCGGTGCACCCGGGCCAGCCATCCCTCGGCGGCGAACGCGATGCGGGCGTGGTTGAGGGCCGCACCGCAGCTGATCACCATTTCCCGCCCCGTCGGGTCGATCGTCGGCAGGAGCCGGGACCGGTCGAGGTGCAGGTGCGCCGAGTGCTCGGCCAGCTTCCACCGCCACGGCTGGCTGTTGTGCACCGACGGCGCCCGGCACGCCAGGGCCAGCGCGGCGCGCATCGTCTCCTGCGACGGGACCGTTCTTCCTGACATCGCGCCACTCCCCCTCGGTTTCGCCTCCGCCGCTGCCGGGGTACCCGCGACGCGTCCGGCCGGAACGGGGCCGATGCGCGGGAAACCCCTTCGCGCGCAGGGGAAATGACCTTCCCGGCTCAGCCGAGCACCGGGTCGGTGGCGGCGGCACCAGGTGACGTCTGCTCGCCGAACCCCACCGGCATCCGCGC
>NZ_JBEOVY010000086.1:0-24164 GCF_040295745.1 Saccharopolyspora sp. NPDC002686 | reverse complement strand
CGCACCCCCCCCCGGGCTTAAAATTTTTAAATTTCAAACTGCGTAAATGCCCCCCCCCAAGTGGTTCGGCGGGTTGGCCCCCCCCCCCCGGTTCGGCCGGAGGGGCCCTTCGCCGCTCTGGGTTGCCGGACCGAACCCGGGGACCGACGCTCGGTGCCAGTGGAAACCGGTGGGAGCGAGGTCGGCCGTGGGCGATTCGGAGAGGTTCGTGATCGTGGGCGCCGGGATGGCCGGGGCCAAGGGCGCTGAGGCGCTGCGGGAGCTGGGGTTCGACGGGCGGATCTCGCTGTTCGGCGACGAACCGCACCGCCCCTACGAGCGACCGCCGCTGTCCAAGGACTACCTGCTGGGCAACGCCGGGTTCGACGCCGCCTACGTGCACGACGAGAACTGGTACGCCGACAACCGGGTGGACCTGCAGCTCGGGATGACGGTGCAGCGCATCGACCGGTCGCTGCGCCAGGTCGAGCTCACCGACGGCACCCGCATCGAGTTCGACAAGCTCCTGCTCGCCACCGGCGCGCACCCCCGGTCCCTGCCGGTGCCCGGCGTCGACGCCGAAGGCGTGCTGTACCTGCGCCGGGTCGAGGACTCCGACCGCATCAAGCAGACCTTGGCCGAGATCGATCGGCTCGTCGTGATCGGCGCGGGCTGGATCGGCCTGGAGGTCACCGCCGCGGCCCGCGCCGCCGACGTGGCCGTGACCGTCGTCGAGACCACCGAGCTGCCGCTGCTGCGGGTGCTCGGCTCCGAGGTCGCCCAGGTGTTCGCGGACCTGCACCGCGCGCACGACGTCGACTTCCGCTTCGGCTCCGCGGTCGACGAGATCCTCGTGACCGACGGCCGCGCGACCGGTGTCCGCCTGACCGACGGCACCGACCTCCCCGCCGAAGCGGTGCTGGTCGCCGTTGGTGCGGCCCCGGACGTCGCGCTGGCCCAGCAAGCCGGCCTGCGAGTGGACAACGGCGTCCTGGTGGACGCCTCGCTGCGCACCCCGGACCCGAACATCGTGGCGGCCGGCGACGTGGCCAACGCCTTCAACCCGTTGCTGGGCAAGCAGATCCGCGTGGAGCACTGGGCGAACGCGCTGAACCAGCCGGCGACCGCAGCGGCCTCGATGCTGGGCCGGGACGCGGAGTACTCGGAACTCCCCTACTTCTTCACAGATCAGTACGACCTGGGAATGGAGTACCTCGGCTACGCCGAACCGGGCGACTACGACCAGGTGGTCTTCCGGGGCGACGTGCCGAACCGGGAGTTCATCGCCTTCTGGCTCGACGGTGGCCGGGTCCTGGCGGCGATGAACGTCAACATCTGGGACGTCCAGGACCAGCTGAAAACCCTGATCACCTCGGGAACGACGGTCGACGCGAAAGCGCTGGCCAACCCCAGCACCCCGCTGAACGACCTGATCGCCCGCTGACGTCGTCCAGCGCTCGGGTCAGGTGGCGAGGGAGCGGTTCACTAAGGTGGCGATGAGGTCGTTCTCGTCGAAGTCCGCCAGGACTTCGGGGACCGTCAGGTGTTCCAGGATCAGGCCCGTCATCGCGTAGTAGAGCAGGACCGTGGTCATGTCGTCGCCGGGGATGCCGGACGCGCGGTGGCCTTCGACGTTCATGTTCAGGTTGTCGCGGAGGGTTTTCGTCAGCGCCGCTTGGAGTTCCGGGCGGCGGGTGGCTTCCAGGCGGAGTTCCAGCAGCGCGAGCCAACCGGTGCGGTCGCGGGAGATGTGGTGGTAGAGCGCGCGCATCAGCTCGGTGAGCAGTTCCGGTGACGGCGGCAGCTGGGCTGATTCGACGCCCGCCGGGTCGAGCGTCAGCCGGTGGTGGATGTGCGCGCCGACCTGGTTGAGCAGGTCATCGCGGTTGGCGAAGTAGTTCGACGCGGTGCCCTTGGGCACGCCCGCCTCGGCGTCCACCGCGCGGAAGGTCAGGCCCCGCGCGCCGTCGCGCGCCAGCACCTCGATCGCCGCGTCGACCAGCGCGATCCGCCGCTCCTGGTTCTGCACCATCGCTCCTCCAGAAATTGCCGGTTGACAACCACTACGGCCATAGTACTACATTTGAAGCACTACATCCGCAGTGGTTTCTCGGAAGGAACAGATGCGAAAGCTCACCTACTTGATCGCCTCGACCATCGACGGCTTCATCACCGGCCCGGACAACACCGCTCCGGACTTCTTCCTGCACGAGGGCGACCACGCCCAACCGACCCGCGACGAGTTCCCGGAGATCATGCCGACGCAGCTCCGCCCGCTGCTCGGCCTCGAAGACGCGCCGAACAAGCACTTCGACACGGTCCTGCAGGGGCGCAGCACCTGGGAGGTCGGCGTGCGCGACGGCATGACGAACGCCTACCAGCACCTGCGCAACATCGTGTTCTCCCGCACGACCACCGAAAGTCCCGATCCCACGGTGGAATTCGTCGCCACCGACCCGCTCGAGCACGTGCGAAAGCTCAAGCAGGAGAACGGGATGGGCATCTGGCTCTGCGGTGGCGGAAAGCTCGCGGCAACGCTGCGTCCGGAGATCGACGAGCTGTTCATCAAGCTGCACCCGGTCGTCGCCGGAGCCGGAATCCCGCTGTTCGACGGGGAATTCGGCCCCGAGCAGTTCGACCTGACCGACACCCAGGTCTTCGACAGCGGCGTCGTCCACCTGACCTACGCCAAGCGCTGAACCCCGGAGGAAGCACCTTGCGAAAGCTCACCTACTGCGCCGCCATGACGATCGACGGCTTCATCGCCGCCCCGGACCGCTCGGACCCGAGCACCACCGGGCTCATGGCGCCGACACCCGAGTACATCCCGGCACTGCTAGCCGAATTCCCGGAAATCATCCCGACCCACCTGCGCGAACCGCTCGGCATCGCCGACGTCGAAGCGAAGCACTTCGACACGGTCGTCGAAGGCCGCAACTCCTACGAGATCGGCCTGCAAGCGGGAGTGACCAACGCGTACGCGCACCTGGCGCACTACGTGTTCTCGCGAACGATGGCCGAAAGCCCGGACCCCGGAGTGCAACTCGTCGCGACGGACCCGCTCGAGAAGGTCCGCGAGCTGAAAGCCGAACCGGGCAAGAAGATCTGGCTGGTCGGCGGCGCGAAGCTGGCGGCAACCCTGCGCCCGGAGGTCGACGAGCTGATCATCAAGCTCAACCCGGTCGTCGCCGGAGCCGGAATCCCCTTGTTCGACGGCGAATTCAGCCCGGACCACTTCGACCTGACCAGCGCCGACCCCAAACCAGGAGGAGTCGTCCACCTGACCTACCAGAAGCGATGACGGCCCCACCGCCCGAGCCGCAGCAGATCAGCGGCTCGGGCGCACGAACTCAGACGTCGAAGGTCACTGTGACCGGGGCGTGGTCGGACCAGCGCTGGTCGTAGGTCTCGGCTCGTTCGACCACCGCCGACGTCGCCTTCTCCACCAGGCCAGGGGTGGCCACGTGGAGGTCGATGCGCCAGCCCGAGTCGTTGTCGAAGGCCTTGCCCCGGTAGGACCACCAGGAGTACGGGCCGGGGCCTTCCGGGTGGAGGTGGCGGACCACGTCGGCGTAGCCACCCTCGTAGAGGCTGGTCAGCCAGGCCCTCTCCTCCGGGAGGAAGCCCGCCGCCTTGCGGTTGGCCTTCCAGTTCTTCAGGTCGACCTCCTGGTGGGCGATGTTCCAGTCACCGCACACCAGCACCTCGCGCCCCTCGGCAGCGGCGCGCTCGCGGAGGCCGTCCAGGTACGCGCGGAACTCCTTCATGAAGCGTTCCTTCTCGTCCTGGCGCTCGGTGCCCACCTCGCCGCTGGGCAGGTAGAGGCTGCCGATCACCAGCCCCGGCAGGTCGATCTCCGCGTACCGGCCGCTCTCGTCGAACTCCGCGGAGCCGAAACCGATGCGCACCGCTTCGGGCTCGGTGCGGCTGTAGATCGCGACGCCGGCGCGGCCCTTCGCCGCGGCCGGGGCGAGCAGGGTGTGCCACCCCTCGGGTTCGCGGACGGCGGCGGTGAGCTGGTCGGGCTCCGCGCGCGTCTCCTGCATGCAGATGACGTCGGCTTCGGTGGCGGCCAGCCACTCCACGAAGCCCTTCTTGGAAGCGGCGCGCAGGCCGTTGACGTTGACGGTCGACACAGTCAGCACGTCTGCGAGCGTAACCACCACCCCTGACGATCACCCCACGTGGTCGCACCGACTCCGGCCACCCCAAGGAGCGCGCGTTTCCGCTGGTCAGGGGCCGTGAGTACTTTGGGTTCTATAGCGACACAAAGTGCTCACGGGTCTTGACCAGGGACGACTCGACCTCAGCCGGGCTCACCGATGCGGGCGGGTGCGGCGGCGGTCGCGGCGGCGGGTCTGCCGAGGTGCCGCCGGGCGCTGCCAGAGCCACATGCAGACCCGGGCTCCGCCGAGGCTCGAGCGATCGACGACGAGGCGGCCTCCGGTCGACTCCGCGACCCGGCGCGCGATGTCGAGGCCCAGCCCGGTCGAACCGGCACTGCTGCGACCGCGCTGCACGGCCTCGGACAGCTCCGCCACGCCCGGCCCCGCGTCCTCCACGATCACGCCGACCACACCATCGTTGCGCTGCAACGACACCACGAACTGGGTGGCCTCCGGGGTGTGCCGGAAGACGTTGCCCACCACGGCGTCCACCGCCGCCGCCAGCTCCGCGCTCGGCACCGGAACCAGGACGGACCCGTCCGCACCGCGCAAGCCCCACGGCCGTTGCTGGTCCTCGGCCAGCGCCGACCAGAACTCGAGCCGTTCCCGCAGCAGCGCCGCGACGTCGCAGTCCGCGTCCTCCCCCGGACCTGCGCGGCGGGCGCTGGTGATGACCAGGTCCACCTCGCGCTCCAGCCGGTCGATGGCGATCCGGGTCTGCTCGGCGGCTTGATCGTGGCCCAGCGCTTCGGCGTTCAAGCGAAGCGCGGTCAGCGGGGTGCGCAGCCGGTGCGACAGGTCCGCCGCCATCTCCCGCTCCGCGGCGAGCAGCTGGCGCACGCGGTCGGCCATGGTGTTGAAGGCCCGCCCGGCCGCCACCAGCTCCGGCGGACCGCTCGGATCCACCCGGACGCCGAGATCCCCCGCGCCCAACGCCGAGGAAGCATCGGCCAGCCGGATCGTCGCGCGCACCATCCGCGCCGCCAACCGGTCCGCGACCAGCAGAGAACCGAGCACCAGCAACAACCCGACCGCGCCGAGGATCAGCCAGGACCGCAGCACCCCGCGGGTCTGATCGGCCTCCGGGACGAAGACCTCCGCGATCGCCGTGCGCCCGCCGTCGAGTGCGATCGGCTGCACGAACGCCGCCCCGCCCGGCACTTCGAGGGTCGAGGTCCGCGCATCGGCCAACGCCAGGCGAACCTCCCCGGCCCGGCTGGTCCCGATCACGCCGCCGTCCGGCAAGTGCACTGCGAGACGCCCCGCCTGACCTGCTCCGGTGCTGGCCACCGCCTTGCCGATCAGCCCGTGGTCGTCGGTGGTCGCCAGCACCGGCGCCAGCGCGACGGCCTGCCGCTCGGCGTTGGAGATCGCCTGGTCACGGGCCATCTCGCGGACCACCAGGCCGAGCGGGATGAGGAACGCCAGCGCGACCATCGAGGTCACCGCCAGCGCCACCAGGACGACCGTGCGCCTCATTCCGGTTCCACGAGCTTGACCCCGACGCCGCGCACCGTGTGCAGGTACCGGGGTTCGGCCGCGCTCTCCCCCAGCTTCCGGCGCAGCCAGGACAGGTGGACGTCGATCGTCTGGTCGTCGCCGTAGGACTGCCGCCACACCTGGGACAGCAGCTCGCGGCGCGGCACCACCCGCCCCGGCCGCGAGGCGAGGTAGGTCAGCAGGTCGAACTCCCGGCGGGTCAGCTCCAGCTCGACGTCGTCGAGCACGACCACCCGGCTCTCCGGGTCGATGCGCAGCCCGCCGACGGTGATCAGCTGCGCCGGCTGCGCACCGCGAGCGCGGCGCAGCACGGCTTCGATGCGGGCGTTGAGGTGTTCGCTGGAGAACGGCTTGACCAGGTAGTCGTCGGCGCCGGCGCGCAGCAGGCGGACGATCTCGGTCTCGTCGTCGCGGGCCGTCGCGACGATGGTGGGCACGTCGGAGACGCCGCGGATCATCTTGAGGGTCTCGCCGCCGTCGAGGTCGGGCAGCCCGAGGTCGAGGATGATGACGTCCGGCGGGTGTTCGGACACTTCGCGCAGCGAGTCGAGGGCCGTGCCGACGCTGCGTACCACCCAGTCGCGCGCGGTCAGGTCCCGGATCAGCGCAGCGCGCACCACCGGATCGTCCTCGACAACCAGCACCACAGCCATGGCGGGCACCATAACGGGACGATGAGAGTCATTCGTGTTTCGGTGGACCTCCCCACCCCGCCGGCAGCGGTGCGGGTTCGGCTGGTTGCGCGGAGTCGGCGCGAGCGTGGATGATTGCGCTCCCGTGCGCATCCATCGAGCATTCACCTACGCAGGCGTGTGGCTGGCGGCGACCGCTGCTGCCGTCACGGTGACCTGGCTCGGCGTGCGCGACGTCATCCACGGCGCGGTGTTCGACCGACCGGATCCGCCACCGGTGGCCCGCGCTGTCACCGCGACATCGACGGAGCCGCCGCCTCCTCCCGAGCCACCGCCACCCCCGCCGCCCAGCGAGCCGCCGCCGACCACCACCGCAGAACCCACCACAGTGGACACTCCGACGCCCGAAGCCACCACGGCGAGCGAGGAACCGGACGGCGCCGAGGACGTGCGCACCTACGACGTCGCCGGCGGCACGGTGGTGCTCGAAGTGCTCCCCGAACGCGCAACGCTGATCTCGGCCACCCCGCGCGCGGGGTACACGGTGCAGACCTGGGAACAGCCCGGCTGGCTGCGCGTCGAGTTCACCACCGACGGCGCAGCGTCCTCGCTGATCGCCACCTGGCACGACGGCCCGACGTCGGTCCAGACGTTCGAGAACTGAACCGCTACTGCGAACGCAGGGTATTTGCTCGATTTCTCCAGGTTACGGGCCGGTAGGTGCGTCCGATCCGGGCAAGCCGCTCGACCTGGGCACGGATTCCACTACTATCCCCTCGCGTAACGTTCCACAGCTGGATCACGACTAGCTGTCGTAGTGTTCCCCCCTCAGGAGGTCTCGCGTGGCCCCGGACAGCGCCACGAGCAGCGGTCCCACTGCGCGCCGCCTCGTGCTCGGCAGTCAGCTGCGCCGGTTGCGCGAAGCGAGCGGGATCTCCCGCGAGGACGCCGGGTACGCCATCCGCGGCTCCGGTTCGAAGATCAGTCGGCTCGAGCTCGGCCGGGTCGGCTTCAAGGAACGCGACGTCGCCGACCTGCTGACCCTGTACGGCGTCAGCGACGGCGTCGAACGCGAGTCCTTTTTGGACCTGGTCCGCCGCTCCAACGAACCGGGCTGGTGGCACCGCTACAACGACCTGATGCCGTCCTGGTTCCAGGACTACGTCGGCCTCGAGGAGTCGGCCTCCCGGATCCAGACCTACGAGATCCAGTTCGTGCCGGGCCTGCTGCAGACCGAGCGCTACGCCCGCGCGGTGGCCACCCAGGGGCGTCCGGAGTTCACCGAGGACGAGCTGGACCGCCGGGTGCGGCTGCGGATGCAGCGGCAGAAGCTGTTCAGCCAGCCGAAGGGGCCGCGGGTGTGGGCGGTGATCGACGAGTCGGTGCTGCACCGGCCGATCGGCGGCCGCGAGGTGCTACGCGAGCAGATCGAGTTCCTGCTCGAGGCGACCAGCCTGTCGTCGGTAACGCTGCAGATCCTGCCGTTCGAGCTCGGCCGGTCGGGCGCGGAGGGCGCGTTCACCATCCTGCGCTTCGCCGAGCCGGAACTGCCGGACATCGTCTACCTCGAGCACCTCTGCGGCGCGCTCTACCTGGACAAACCGGACGACGTCGAGGTCTACAGCAAGGCCAGCCACCGGCTCGCGGTCGACGCCCAGACGCCGGAGCAGACCCGCAAGACCCTCAAGGCCGCCCTGCAGCAGGCCTGAGCGGGACCGCCCGCCCGGACGGGCGCTGACCACTTTTTGCCGTTTTCAGCACTGAGCGGCGTCCGCCCGCGCACCGCACCGCCTTCGCGCCGAACCCACGGCGATCATCAAAACGCGCTGCTCACAGCGGTTCTGCGCGCCCGAATCGCGACTTCCGAGCGGAGCCCAACGACGCCGCGTTCGCCCGGTTACGGCCCCGATGTCGATCATGATCAACATCACACCCGCGTGCACGTGCATTTAATCGTGCATCTGCACCTGCTAACTTGAGTGCACGATCAACTGCACGTGCAGATGGTCGTGCAGCGTTAGTTCGGGGGAAAGTGGGGTTCGGATGCCGAACATCCAGAACGGCATGCCTGCCAAGCAGGTTCCCAACGCGACGTGGCGCAAGAGCCGTCACAGCGGCGCGGTGGGCAACTGCGTGGAGCTTGCACCGGTCGACGGCGGAGTGGCGGTTCGGAACTCCCGCTTCCCCGAAGGGCCTGCACTGGTCTACAGCCGGGACGAGCTCGCCGCCTTCCTCCACGGAGCCAAGGACGGCGAGTTCGACGACCTGATCGCCTGAAGGGCGAAGACCTCGCGCCGAGCGGGGTCGCAGCCCTCACGACGGATATCGGTGGCGCCATGTACGACATTACGAACGGCCTGAGAGCACTGGTCGCGCGCGACTTCCAGTTCGCGCATCCGCGTGATGCCGACGGTGGGCTGGTCGCCGTGGTCGGCATCCGGGTGCACCGCGGCGTCTTCGACATCCTGCAGCTGTTCGGCGAGACCGACGCCGACGCGGCCCGAGTGCCCGGGGACGAGGCGGACGTGCTGTTCCCGAGCAAGGTCCTGTGGCGCACCACCGGCCCGGCCCACGACGTGATCAACGAGCTGCTGGCGCTCAGCGACCCGGCCCCGGACATGGGATCACCCGCCGCGGGCTGCTGGATGCCGACCCACGCCGGCCGTTCGGCCTGGCTGGCCGCCTCCGCCTGAGCCCAGCACCCCCAGGACCCCGCCCCGACCCCGGCGCCGAGCCCCTCCGCGGACTCGAAGCACCGGGAACCCCGAAGAGATCGAGTTCCCGCGCCACCCCCGACATGGCGCGGGAACTCGGTCGGGGCGGAAGATCCGGAAACCGCTGGCCAGAGCCGCTCTTCGAACAGCGTCGACTATCGCCAGCGGGTTCCAGGGATTATTAATAGCGATTCGGCCGCGCAGTTCAGTCCACTTTGTACATCGGGTTGGGGAGCTTGACCCCGAGTTCGGCGTGGCCGCCGTCGAGGTCGGAGTTCTGGTCGCCGACGTTCAGCACGATCCGGTAGCCCTGGCGCTCGATGTCGGCCCGCGCTCCGCTCTTGTACGGCACCACCGACGGGTCGTGGTCGTCGGCCGGCCGCAGGTAGAGGGCTCCGAACTCCGAGTAGCCCTCCTCGCGGAGGTCCTGCTCGGTGGCCGTGCGCATCTCCGGGGCTTCCCGGCGGCCGGTGACGAAGAAGACCGCGACGCCGTTGGAGTTGGCGAACCGCACCAGGTCGCGCGTCGCGGCGATCGCGGTGGGCTGGCGGGACAGCACGTACTCGTCGAACGCGGCCTTGTCGTAGCCGAAGTCGTGGTCGGCCTCGTAGCCGTAGGTGGACAGGCTCGTCTCGTCGATGTCGAGCACGATCGCGGGCTTGTCCACGCCCTGCTTCAGCCGCTGGGCTAGGTAGTGCTGGCCGCGCTCGTTCTCGCGGGCGATGTCGGCGTCCCAGCGGCCGGACTCGTGGTAGTCCACAATGGACTTCTTGAGGTCGGCCAGGTTCGGGAGCGGGTCGGCCGGTCCGGCGCCCTGCGCCGTGGCGCAACCGGAGACGAGCGCGCCCAGCAGGGCGATTGCGGCGAACGATCTGATGCGCACGTGCGGAACCTCCTAGCGGGAAACCACGTCAGCAGCCTCGGAGAACCCGGTGTCGATTCCGTGCGAACTTGACAGTCCTCCGCTGCGAGCCGGAGTTTCGCACGCTCGGCACGCCTGCGCCGGGGCCTTGCCGAACTCGGCGGTTTCGCGCCGCGCCAGTTGTGCCCAAAACTGCTCTCCTGGCCGGTTTTGGGCACAACTGTCACCCGATCACGCGGCGCCGCGGGTCTCCTCCGCACCGCAGAGGCGCTCGACCAGGCGCTCGCCGAAGGTGCGGTCGGTCTTCAGGACCACGCGCACGGTCGCGCTGGCGTCCGCCGGGAAACCGCGGTACTGGCCGCGGAGGTCGGCGACCGTCATGCCCCGGGCCGGTCCGTCGCCGGTTTCGACGTCGACCGGGACGACCGGGGCCAGCAGCGGCTCGACGTCGCCCACCGCGATCGCCGCGGCCAGCGGGTCGTGGCAGGCGGCCTTGCGCTCGCCGAAGGCGTTCTTCGCGTAGAAGTCCAGGTACAGGTCCAGGATCGCGGCGGTGAAGGTCGTGACCGGGGAGCCGAAGTCGGCCAGCCGCTGCCGCTGCTCCTCGGTGATCGCCTCGGTCATGGTGGCGTCGAGCGGGACCAGCGTCACCGGCCAGCCGGCCCGCAGCACGATCCGCGCCGCTTCGGGGTCGTTGCTGATGTTCGCCTCGGCGGCCGGGGTGACGTTGCCCGGGTGCATCATCGCGCCGCCCATGATCGTGACGTGCTTGACCAGGCGGGGCAGTTCCGGTTCCAGCTCCAGCGCGGCGGCCAGGTTCGTCAGCGGACCGACCGCGAGCAGGTGCACGGCGCCGGGGTTCTCCCGCGCCGTGCGCACGATCAGCTCGGCCGCCGGTTCGCCGATCGGCGCGACCGCCGGGACCGGCAGGTGCGTGTTGCCCAGGCCGTCCTCGCCGTGCACGTCCGGGGCGAGGTGCCGGTTGCCGCGCAGGTTGTGGGGCGCTCCGATGGCCACCGGGATGTCCGGGCGGCCGGCCAGCTCCAGCACCCGCAGCGTGTTCAGCGCCGCCGTTTCCGGATCGGTGTTGCCGAAAACCGTTGTCACCGCCCCGATCCGCACGCTCGGATCGGCCAGCAGGTACAGCAGTGCCAGCGCGTCGTCGATGCCGGTGTCGCAGTCGACGATCAGGATTTCCTCGGACGCCATCGGTTGCGCGCCTTTCTGCTCTCGGTGCTCATCGGGATTGGCGCACCGGGATGCCGGGTGCGCCGCTGGGCAGCGCGTACTTCGCCGCGATCAGCGGAGTTCGCTCGACCGACACGACCTGGGTGATCAGCACGACCGGGGTGTCCGGTGACCGCCCGAAGACCTCGCCGCGGCGCCGACCGAGCACGGTCGCGGTCACCGAGCTGGCCCCGCTGAGCGGCAAGCCCGGATCGAGGGCGGAGGCCGCGTGCAGCATCGTGCGAGCTCCGCCTGCCGCCAGCGCCTCGGGAAGTGCCTGGTCGACGGCGGCCAGCGCCTCGTCGGGCACGCACCACTCCTCCACCAGGCAGCTCGGCACGCCGTCGACGGCGACCAGGCTCTCCCAGAAGCGGACTTCGCAGCGCGCCGGGACCAGCAGGTGCTGCATGACCAGGTCGGTCGGTTCCTCCACCGCTCTGACCAGCGACCGGACCTCGACGTCGTCGGCGCCGAGCAGTTGCTCGATCGGTTGCAGCCGTTCGAAGCCGCGCCGGGCCGGGCGGTCGTTGACGGTGCGCCCCACGCCGCGCCGGACGGTGATCACGCCGTCCTCCTGCAGCAGGATCAGCGCTTCGCGCAGCGCGGGCCGGCTCACCCCGAGGTCGGTGGCGAGCTCGGGTTCGGAGGGCAGCGTCGAGCCCGGCAGGTAGGTACCCCGCCGGATCGCCTCGACGATCCGCTCGTAGAGGTCCACGACCGGTCGTCGCTGCGGGCGCCTGGCCACCATGCCGAACTCCCTCGCTGTTGTCAGACAAGCTAGGAGGACTGGAGCCGCCCGTCAAACCTTCTATGTGCCAAATCACCACGAACGCCGTCGACTTGTCAGACAGGGCGTGCGCAATCGGACGAATCTTCGGCCTCGACCGATGAGATTCCGGTCCGGAGCTGGTCCAACTGGACGGACTGGCCTCGCGAGGTGCGCGCGAACGGAGTATGCAGTACCTCCGAGTGGTCGTCCCAAGCCCGGAAGCAGGCCGACGAGCTCGGCCGATGAGAACAGGAGCTAGCGATGAGCCGCGTCCGAGTACTCGTCGGCACCCGCAAGGGTGCGTTCATCCTGACCGCAGACGGCAAGCGGCAGGACTGGGAGATCAGCGGGCCGCACTTCGGCGGCTGGGAGACCTACCACCTCAAGGGCTCCCCCGCCGACCCCGACCGGCTCTACGCCGCGCCGTCGCTGGGCTGGTTCGGCCAGCAGGTCCAGCGCTCCGACGACGGCGGCCGGACCTGGCAGCCGGTCGACAACCACTTCTCCTACGAGGGCACGACCGGCACCCACCAGTGGTACGACGGCAGCCAGCAGCCGTGGAAGTTCACCCGCATCTGGCACCTCGAACCGTCCCCCACCGACCCGGACACCGCCTACGCCGGGGCCGAGGACGCCGCCCTGTTCCGCACCACCGACGGCGGGCAGAGCTGGCACGAGCTGCCCGGCCTGCGCCAGCACGGATCGGCGTCCGGCTGGCAGCCCGGCGCCGGCGGCATGTGCCTGCACACGATCATCCAGGCCCCGGACGACGAGAACCGCTTCTACACCGCCATCTCCGCGGCGGGCGCCTTCCGCACCGACGACGGCGGCCAGACCTGGAAACCGATCAACCGCGGCCTGCACTCGCAGGGCATCCCGGCACCGGAGGCCGAGGTCGGCCACTGCGTGCACCGCCTGGCGCTGCACCGGAACCGGCCGAACGTGCTGTTCATGCAGAAGCACTGGGACGTGATGCGCAGCGACGACGCGGGCGAGTCCTGGTACGAGATCAGCGGCGATCTGCCCACCGACTTCGGCTTCCCGATCGACGTGCACGCGCACGAACCGGACACCGTCTACGTGGTGCCGATCAAGAGCGACGAGCAGCACTACCCGCCGGAGGGCAAGCTGCGCGTGTATCGCAGCCGGACCGGCGGCGGCGAGTGGGAGCCGCTGACCACCGGACTGCCCCAAAGTCATTGCTACGTCAACGTTCTGCGCGATGCGATGGCGGTCGACTCGCTCGACGAGTGCGGCGTCTACTTCGGCACCACCGGCGGCCAGGTCTACGCGTCGGCCGACGCCGGGGACAGCTGGAAGCCGATCGTCCGCGACCTGCCCGCGGTGCTCTCGGTGGAGGTGCAGACGTTGCCATGATCCGCGTCCGATTGCCCAACCACCTGCGAACGCTGGCCAGGATCGAGGACCGCGAGGTAGTCCTGGAAGTCGACGGCGAACCGACGCAGCGCACGGTGCTCGACGCGCTGGAAGCGCGGTTCCCGGTGCTGCGCGGCACCGTCCGCGATCACGAGACCAAGCAGCGCCGGGCGTTCATCCGGTTCTTCGCCTGCGAGCAGGACCTCTCGCACGAATCGCCGGACGCCCCGCTCCCGCCCCAGGTCACCGCCGGAGCGGAGCCCTACCTGATCGTCGGGGCGATGGCCGGCGGCTGATCCGGCTACGCATAGCGCGCACAGTTAACCGAAAGTGTGGTCGGCCAGCACGTCCCGGCGTGTTGGCCGTGCGCTCGACGGCCCCGGTGGAAGGTTTGCCGCGTCTCAGCGGCCGGGCCGCGAAAGCTCTGGCCCGCAGCCGTTTCGAGACCGAATGGCAGGCAGTCAGATCGGAGTTTCCGAAGTGCGTAACACGATTCGTTTCCTCCTGGCCGGAGCAGCTGCGACCGGGGTGCTCGCGATGGGTGCCGGCCCGGCGCTCGCCGCGAAGGACAAGAAGTCCGACGACGACTCGGTCGTCACCTCCGCGTCCCAGGGCGGCAACGGCGGCCAGGGCGGCAACGGCGGTTTCGGCGCGAACGTCTGCCCGGCGATCGGCATCCTGGCCAAGGGCCAGGCCGAGTGCGGCGCGGGCAACGGCGGCGCGGCCAACGGCGGCGACGCGGAGTCGTACGCCGAGGACGACGGCCAGGACACCGAAGAGGAGTGAGCCGGTCAGCGGCACGAGATCCAGGAACGGAGCAAGAGTGATCACTTCTTTCCGCCTGCTCGGCAGCGCCGCCGTGCTCGGTCTCGGCGTGCTCGCCCCGAGCATTCTCACCATCCCCGCAGCAGTCGCCGACACCTCCGCCGACGCCACCCGCGGCACCGCGGGCGAGTCCGGAGAGGAAGGCAGCGGGACCAGCCTGTGCCGGCCGATCTCGCTCACCGGCGGCTCGCTGGTCGCGCAGTGCTCGGCCGGGCCGAACGGTGCGAGCGCGGACGGTTCCGAGTCCGCCACCGCCGCGGGCGGCGACGACGAGGGCTGAATCCTCGAGCACCAGCGCGAAAATGGGTCGGCTCCCGCTGCGGGAGCCGACCCATTTCGTTGCGGCGGCCAGGAGGGAGCAAATCTCCTGGCGCAGCGCTCACTTGTGGCGCTTGTACACCTTGTCGTGACTGTCGTCCTCGGCGTACGAATCCGCGTCTCCACCGTTCGCGCTGCCACCGTTGCCCGCGCCGCACTCCGCCGTAGCCGGAGCCAGCACACCGATCGCCGGGCAGATGTTGACGCCGAAACCACCGTTGCCGCCAGTTCCCCCGGCGCCACCCTCAGAAGCCGCGGTGACCGTGGAGTCGTCGTCGGACGACTCCTTGTCCTTCGCCGCGAACGCCGGGGACGCTCCCATGGCGAGCACGCCGGCCACGGAGAGGCCGGCGAACAAGGCACGCACAGTACTGCGCACTGCAGACTCCAATCAGGATTGGGAACCACTGCTGTCCGGCGCCCCGCACCGAAATCCGCGGAAGACGCCGTGATCAACGCGGGAACCCTCCCACCGAAACCTGCTGCGCTCCCCCAACGACATGCCGTCCGCGCTCCCGATCACCCGTAGGTGCGAACCAAATCCATTGCCGTCGCAACGAAAACCCGGAGAACTTCAGGAAAAATGAAATGTGCCGACCCGCGGAACGGATCGGCACACTTCATCAACTGCGCATCACGGCGATGGTCGCCTCAAGGTCGCGTCAGTCGTTACCTGCGACGGAGGAGGCGTCGCCGCCGACACCGTTGCCGCCGTTACCGGCCGAAGCGTTCCCGCCGTCACCGCTCGACAGGACGCTCAGACCGCTGAGCACGTTCACACCCAGACCACCGTTACCACCGGTGCCGTTACCACCGGCTGCTTCGGACGTCGCGTTGTCGCCGTTGTCCTTTCCGTGCCCACCACTGGCGAACGCAGGCGAGCCGATGGCCAGCGCAGCGGCGCAAGCAGCGGTGACACCGATAAGACGAAGCGAAGTACGCATCCTTTGACTCCCATCCATGATCGGATCATCGCCAGGTCGGCAGTATTTCCCGGAATTTTCCGGTATTTGGGGGTGCGCCGACCGGCAGGACATACGTTGCCATCCATTCCTCGAGTTCCGCATTTCCAGCCACACCAAAGAGGACCTCCGTCCCCCCATGCGGCCAATCGATCACCCTGCGTCGTTCATGCGGCATATTCACGAGAGCGCGGATGGACTGATCAGATGATGAAAGCGGCCAGCCGCAATTAAGATCACGAAGTAAGATCCCGCTCCCGATCACGGGATGATCAAGAACCGGACACCGCCGAATCTCGTCCGGGCAAGGGACTTTCCCGCGGATCGACGCGCCCGCCGGTGAACACCGAGGTCGACGACGTTCGCCGTGCGCGACGAGCGGTCCGGCTCTAGCGTTCATCAGCGATCCCGCACAGAAGTCCTGCAGGAGGCAGATCATGGGAATTCGCCGCGAGGCAGCGGTTCTGCTGGCCGCGTTGGGAACGCTGGCCGCCGGCAGCTCGGTCGTCGCCGCGACGGCCTGGGCCGGGCCACCGCTGAACGTGGAGGTCGGCGAGGCGCAGTGCCTGCACGCCGACTCGCCGCTCATCCCCGCCCCGCTGAAGGGGGCCTACCCGATGGTCACGTTGAAGATGAGCAGCACGGCCAAGGAGAACGAGCGGACCGACTACTCGGTCGCGGTGAACGGCACCGAGCGCGCATTCGGCACGGTCGCCGGCGGCGGAACGGCCGTCAACAGCATCAGCGTGGACAACGGCAAGCCCTCCCGGGTCGTCGTCACCAGCGGGAAGTCCATCGTCCTCGACCGGATGGTGACCGGCCGCTGCTGATCGGACCGACGGCGAACGAGAATCGGGGAGCAGACCACCGGTCTGCTCCCCGATTCCCTTTGTGACCGGGCAATTCCTGTTTTCCCTCCGAGCTGATGCCCGCTCGGACTAGGAGGTGGTGGCTCCACCGAAACGAATCCGGTGAAGCCACCGAGAACGCGACGCAGGCAGCTCGCCGGGCCGAGTCACGCCCAGCACCCGAACCCGCCTTGGCTCCGAACCCGTGGAGTGCGCGAGGGGGGCCACGAGATCGGCGACTTTCACGCCACATTCCTTGCCTGCAACGGCAAGTCTTGAATCCGCTCCGACAGCGGGATCAGAAGTCGAAGAACGCTCCGGTGCGGGCCTTGAGCTCGCAGGGGTTGGGCGCCGAGAGCTTGATCTCCACCGGCGTTCCGCGCCAGTTCCCCTTCGCCTCGGCGTTGACGTCCCGGCGGTCCTTGGTGCAGTTGTTCCCCGCCCGGGCGTCCAGGCGCTGGAGGTTGCCGTTGACGAGCTGGAGCTGGTTGCACGCCGCGGCCGCCTGCGGGTGGTTCCCGCCGACCGGATCGCAGTTCAGCGTCACCGTCCTGGTCTGCTGGTTGGATTCGGTGACCGTCAACGTGAAGGCGCTCTGCTCCGCGCTGTTGTCCGTTGCTGCCGCAGCGGCTCCGGGGACCAGCACTGCCACCGCGCACGCAACACCCGCTGCGGCCCGGCCGAGCAACCGAATATCGGACATTTCGCGTCATCCTCCGTCCGAGCGGAAAAACAAACCCGTGTCTTCTTTACCGCACGGCAGACGATCTCTCCTGGCGAGCAAGGGATGATCACTGATCGGGCGGACCCGAACAGGTAATCGCAACGCACCGCTGAGCACGAAGCTGATCTGCGCGCTCGCGCGTAATCCCGCAGAACGTCGATCTCCACTATCCGGCGGCAACATCGACATCCGGCGCGACGGCCGGTGATCACGAGTAACCCGATGGCGGCATGCCCTCAGGAATCCGACAGGATTACCCGGCTCCAGCTCGAACGGAGTGCGGGAGCGCAAGTCGAATCCGCGCGGCATCCGGCTAACCCACAGTGATCTCACAGCCCACCTGCACGGTGATCGAGCGCCGATCGCCTGACCCGGCATCTCGGCGCCGCTGAGGATCAACTGCGGAACGCCAGCGGCTCGCCCCTGACGGCGGTAATCATCGACGTACGATGCCAGGGCAATTCGAGTTCTCGATCACCGCATGAGGTGAGGGCGAACAATTCCGGGTTGCACGCCGCTCTCCGGCAGCTAATGTTCCGGGTGTTCCCGCCGACCGCGGGATATCCCAGAAATCCCTACCAGGACCCGCGCTTTCACATGCTCGCGCATTGGCGCGCGGATTGATCCGGCACTACTCACCATTTGCAGGAAAGGTATTTCTGATATGCGTTCTGTCAAGCGCGTCATTGCCGCTACCGCTCTCGGCCTGCCGATCATGTTCGGCGCCCCGGCAATGGCGTTCGCCGGTGGTCACGAGAACAGCGACGACCAGAGCCAGGTCCAGGACCAGGACGCCTCCACCGAGCAGTCGAACTCCAACGTCTCGCCGATCTACCAGTTCCACGTGGGCAGCAAGGGTGAGCAGAACGCCGTGAACGCGGTCGACCAGGACAACAACGCCTCCACCGAGGAGAACGCCGGCGCGTCCCAGAGCGACGAGGACTGAAGTCGCACCACCGCTGATCAAGCCCAGCGGTGAAAGATGCTCGGCCCGGCGACGTCGTCGCCGGGCCGAGCATCTTCTCCGGAGCTAGTCGTGCGGGCTCGTCACTCCTCGTCCTGGAAGGCGCCCTCGTCCTGCTCCGTGTCGTTGGTGTTGCCCTGCTGGGTCCAGGTCATCGCGTTCTGCTCGCCCTTGCCGTTGTTGACCTGGGTGACCGGCGAGACGTTGATGTTGTTCTGGACCGTGTGGTTCTGCGCGTCCTGCGACTGGAGCTGCTTCACGATCTCCGAAGCCTTCGGCGGCTTCGACGGCCCCTTGCCGTTGGCGGCCAGCGCCGGGCTCGCGATCCCCAGCACCAGTGGCAGTCCCAGCGCCGCCACGGTGAGCGCGCGCTTAGCAGTACGCATCAAATGCTTCCCTTCATTGCACTTCCGAGTTCCCGGAGCGGAGCCGCGAGAACGCGCAACTCGAGGTCCGGGCTGCCCAACCGGCGAAACGGGCAGCCGGAACCTATCGGGAAACACCGCGCACGCCCGGGCAACGACACCAGCGATCACCCCAACCGGTGATCGCGGACGTGGCGAAGCCCGTTGGTCCGGCACGACCGCGCCGGACCAACGGGCTTCAGAGCCGTTCAGGGGCGGATTTCGGGAGCGCCCCGGGAAATTCAGAACCTGAAGTTGAACACCGCGTTGGGCGTGTCGGAGTTGCCGCCGGTGTCCAGCGGCCGCTGACCGAGCATCAGCTCCGGCCCGCGGTAGTACTGGTCGGCGACGACCGCGAGGCCGGGCCGGCTCTGCGGCGTGATGACGAAGCCACCGTGCGGGCTGCGCACCAGGTCCCACTTCTGGCCCTGCTTCCACACCGCGCACGGCGCGGTGAAGACCGGCCCGTTGGCCTGCATGGTGGACTCCGCGCACTCGTTAGTCGCCCGGTTGCGGAAGACGGTCGAGCCGTCCTGCTGCTGTTCGAGCGTCCACGAGCCCCACGGCCCGGTCGCCTCGGTGGTGGTCTCGATGTTCTGGCCCGCGCCCGGGGAAACCCAGTGCGTCCCGTTGCCGACGTTGGTGATTTCCGTGGAGTTTCCCCAGTCGGCTTGCGCCGAGGCGGGTAGAGCGGGTGCCATCGCGAGCGTAGCCATGGCACCAAGGGCACCCAGCGTCCAGCGAGCGCGCATCATAACTACTCCTCCATGCAAGGAAATTTCAGATGTGGACGTCCTTTTCGTCCGCCCAAATAGATCTCTACCAGCGTCGGCGGAAAATCTCGCACCGAGTCACTACAACGGGTGGCAGTGAAGTGCGAGCGGTGATCGAATTCCCCACGACGCTCGGATTATTCCAATCTGGACAGACCCGAAGCGAAGGTGGCTACCGCCCCGAACCCCTTGCAGGCAGCAGGAAACATGACGAAATGTTGAGGGCGCGGCTACCCTTTCCAGATGATCGTCCTCTTTGGACATTGGCAACCGAGGAAAGCTAGACGCTCCCGCGTGAACGTGAATTCCTTGCCATTCTTTTCACTCCCCGTTTCATTCAGGAGCCGCACCGGGAGAATCCCGCGCCATGTTCATCAATGTGCGTGATCGCTGAAGATGTCGGCTAACGGAACCGGGCTTGAATTCGATGAACAGTGCCACTGGCCGACCGCCGAAGATCGTCCACAGGGGACGCTGCGGTCCCAGCCCGGAAAGGCAGAAGCCCCGGCTGGGGTCAGCCGGGGCTTCGTCTGGTGCGCGATACTGGGATTGAACCAGTGACCTCTACCGTGTCAAGGTAGCGCTCTCCCACTGAGCTAATCGCGCGGAGCGGTGTTCGTCCGCGTGCCCCCAAAGCTTAGCGGAGGCCCGATCGCGGCTTCACACCACCCCGTGGTTGTCAGGGTGCGCAGGCACTACCCGGCGCGGGCAGCAGGTACTGCTGGGCGGCCCACCGCCCGTCACCGAGGTCGCGGAAGCCGTCCACGACGTTCGGCAGCGCGTTCACCTGATCGCCCTGCCGGAGGGTGTCGACCTGGTGCTCCGCCGGCCCGGGCCCGGAGCGGACGTTGAGCACGTCGGCGGCGACGTGGAACGAGCAGTGCTGGGGCGGGTCGGGAGCGCTACCGACCTCGTGGGTGCTCGTCAAGTAGAGCGCGCCGATCGCACCGGCGCCGATGAGCAGCAGTGAACGGGGCACGAAGAACACGGCGAACCTCCTGGTCGGGCGCGGCAACCCCAGCTTCAGCGCCGCAGCCCGGCAGCGGGAACCCGGAGCACCCGTCAGCACGCCCCGTTCAACACCTCGGGTGTCGCCCACAGGTGCTCGTGCGCGCCCCGTGACGCCCCCGGGAAAGCAGAACGCCGCCCCCTCGTGGGGAGCGGCGTCCTCAGACCTCGCGGAGGAAGATCAGCTGTTGGCCATCTTCTTCTGCAGGTTCTCGTCCAGCGTCGCGAGGAACTCCTCGGTGGTCTGGAACTGCTGGTCGCCGCCGACGAGCAGCGCCAGGTCCTTGGTCATCTTGCCGCTCTCGACGGTCTCGATGACGACCTGCTCCAGCTTCTCGGCGAAGCCGATGACCTCGGGGGTCGAGTCCAGCTTGCCGCGGTGCTGCAGGCCGCGGGTCCAGGCGAAGATCGACGCGATCGGGTTCGTCGAGGTCGGCTTGCCCTGCTGGTGCTGGCGGTAGTGGCGGGTGACCGTGCCGTGCGCGGCCTCGGCCTCGACCTTGCCGTCGGCGGTCATCAGCACGGAGGTCATCAGGCCCAGCGAGCCGAAGCCCTGCGCCACGGTGTCGGACTGGACGTCACCGTCGTAGTTCTTGCAGGCCCAGACGTAGCCGCCCTCCCACTTCAGGGCGCTGGCGACCATGTCGTCGATCAGGCGGTGCTCGTAGGTGATGCCCTTGGCGTCGAACTCGGCCTTGTACTCGGCGTCGAAGATCTCCTGGAACACGTCCTTGAACATGCCGTCGTAGGCCTTCAGGATCGTGTTCTTGGTCGACATGTAGACCGGGAAGCCGCGCTCGAGGCCGTAGCGGAACGACGCCCGCGCGAACTCCTCGATGGACTTGCGGTAGTTGTACATGCCCATCGCGACGCCGCCGTCCTCACCGAACTTGGCGACCTCGAACTCGATCGGCTCGCTGCCGTCCTCCGGCGTGTAGGTCATCGTGACGGTGCCCGGGCCGGGGACCTTGAAGTCGCTGGCCTTGTACTGGTCGCCGTGCGCGTGACGGCCGATGACGATCGGCTTGGTCCAGGTGGGGACGTAGCGCGGGATGTTGGAGATGACGATCGGCTCGCGGAAGATGACGCCGCCGAGGATGTTGCGGATCGTCCCGTTCGGGCTCCGCCACATCTTCTTGAGGCCGAACTCGTCGACGCGCGCCTCGTCCGGGGTGATGGTGGCGCACTTGACGCCGACGCCGTGCTTGGCGATGGCGTTCGCGGCGTCGACCGTGACCTGGTCGTCGGTGGCGTCCCGGTGCTCGATGCCCAGGTCGTAGTAGTCGAGGTTGATGTCCAGGTACGGGTGGACCAGCTTGTCCTTGATGAAGGACCAGATGATCCGGGTCATCTCATCGCCGTCGAGCTCGGCTACGGTGCCCTGAACCTTGATCTTACCCATGTGGCGGGGTGCTCCTCTCGCGAGAATGCAAGCGGTACGAGCGTACTGCTATCGCGTTCGATTGTGCCCTCTACCCTGCATCGACCACCAGCCGTTCCGGCGCGCGATGCGCCACTGTTCGGCGCGTCGACCTCGTGTCGTGATCTTCTTCTAGGCTCGACCCGACACAGGTGATCATTCGACCGGACGATCTTGGAGGGGGCTCGTGTCGACCGGACCTACCCACGCGATGAGCGGTTTGGCCTTGTGGGCGGGCGTCACCGCCCTGGCCGACACGCACGCGCTCGGGCAATTATCCCCGAAGACCTGGGTGGTGGGGGCCACGCTGTGCTCCGGCGCTGCGCTGCTGCCCGACATCGACCACCCGAAGTCGACGGTGGCCAACACCTTCGGCGCGGTGTCGCGCGGCATATCGGCCGTGTTCAGCGGCATCAGCGGGTTCCTCTACCGCCTCACCCACACCAAGCGCGACGGCAAGCGCGAGGGCACGCACCGCGCTTTCACGCACACCGTGGTGTTCGCGGTGCTAGCCGGGCTGATCACCACCGCCATCGCGCAGACCGGCAACGACACCGCGATCGGCATCCTGATGTTCTTCTTCGCGGCGCTCGCGGTCCGCGGCCTCATGCACGTCAAGTCCTCGCGGATGGACGCGCTGGTGATCGCGGGGGCCTCGCTCCTGCTCACCGTCGCCTGCTGGGCGTGGGCGGGCGACCAGCCGACCAACCCGGCGGCGTTCGGGGTCGCGGTGATGCTCGGCTGCGTCGCGCACTTCCTCGGTGATGCGATCACCGAGCAGGGCTGCCCGATGCTGTGGCCGGTGCCGCTGGCCGGCCAGACCTGGTACCCGATCGCCCCACCGAAGGCGATGCGGATGACCACCGGCGGCAAGGTCGAGATGGCCCTGGTCGGCCCCGCCCTGACCATCGCGGCCGTGGTGCTGAGCTCGGTGGTGCTCTACCGGATCGGTGCGGCGCCGTGGATCGCCCAGCTCGACCTGCCACCCGAGATCATGGCCTGGATCAACCCGTAGCCGGTCCATCCGGCACGGCAGTGCAAAAACTCCGAATCGATCTCGGATCACCTCGGAAACGACATTTCACCCATCTCGTCACCGAGGCCCGATAGGGTACAAGAGCGGCACCACCCCCCGGTGCCGCTCCTAGCCCCGGAGGGACGATGCGAGCTCGGAAGAAGTTCGTGGCAGCAGCGCTGTTAGTGCCGCTGCTGACCGGCTTGGCGGCGTGCGGCCAAGCCCAGGAAGCGACGCAAGGCCTGGACCGGGCCAGCGAGCAGCTCCAGGACGCGAAGCAGGGCTTCGACACCTGCTTCCACGCCCTCAACGCCGCGAGCTTCATGCCCAACTTCGCGGATCCGGAGAAGGCCAAGGCCGATGCCCAGGCCAAGGTCGACGAGCTCCGCCAGCTCGCCGACAAGACCGCCGACCAGACGCTGCGGCAGAACCTGCTCGACGTGCAGCAGTCCGTCCAGCAGGTCGCCGACGGCGAGATCAGCATGGACTCCAGCAACGACTGGACGACCGCCCAGCTGGAGAAGTACCAGCAGGTCGTGACGACCTGCTCCCGACAGGGCGGCTGAGCTCCGCTGCGAGGTGTGGCCCCGGTCACTTAGTCTGGGCCTGCGGAGGTGATGGGCATGAGAGCAGCCGTGGGTGACCAACTGCACGTGCACAGCAAGCACGTCGACGAGGCCGATCAGGTCGCCGAGATCCTGGAGGTTCGCGGCCAGGACGGGGCGCCACCGTACTTCGTGCGCTTCAAGGACGGGCACGAGAGCCTGGTGTACCCGGGCGGCGACTGCGAGATCGAGGCCCACGTGCCCCGCCAGGGGCGCTGACCCGCAGCTACCGCCGCGGCCGGCGCGGCCCTCCCACCCCGGGCCGGCCGCAGGCGGGGCCCTCACTCCCAGGACTGGTCGAGCACCGACGCCACCTCAGCCCGGAACAGCGGCTCGGGGTCGATGCCCATCGCGGTGAACTGGCCCTCGACCTCGAGGCTGACCAGCCCGTGCATCCGCGTCCACGCCTGCAACCCCCGCTGCACCACCGCGGGCGGCATGGCTTCCGCGCCGCGCATCGCCCGCCACTCGACCAGTTGCCGGTCCAGCTCGGTGCGCGCCGCGGGCAGGTCCGCCGGGGCGAGCTCGGCCAGCGCGTCCAGCAGCGGCTGGATGGCCCGGTCGGCGAGGGCGAGCGTGAGCTCCGGCGCGCTGAACCCGGGGACCGGGGTGCCGAACAGCAGCAGGTAGCGGTGCGGCTGCTGCACGCCCCACGCTCGGAACGCCGCGGCCAGCTCGCGGAACCTGCTCGCCGGGGCTTTCCGCCGGTGCTCGTGCGCCGCGTCGCGGATCGCGTCGCCGAGGTCGCGGTAGGCGTCCACCACCAGGTCGGTCAGCAGCGCGTCCCGGTTCTCGAAGTACCGGTACAGCGCGGGTCCGGTGATGCCCATCCGCTTGGCGATCGCGTTCACCGATATCCCGGCAGGCCCCGACTCGGCGAGCTGCTCGAGCGCGACCCGCTTGGCCTCGTTGCGGGTCTGCTCCCGGAACCGCTCGCGCGGGCTGCGCGGCGCTGCGTCCATCCCGGTTCTCCCCTTCCCTTGACAGCCCCACCGTAACAGCCTCATATTTGTGTTAGAGCTTGTAACTAACATTTGAACCTATAGCGGAGGTAGTCATGGCGATGCCCGAC
>NZ_JBEOVY010000085.1:0-24168 GCF_040295745.1 Saccharopolyspora sp. NPDC002686 | reverse complement strand
GGCCTGTGGCCTGGCGCTGCCCGCCGCCGACCTGCCCGGGCCGCTGGGCGCGCTGGCCGGGTTCCTGCCGTCCGGGGCGCTTTCCGAAGCGCTGGACGCCGTGCTGGTCGACGGCTCGCTGCCGGGCGTGCAGCCGGTTGTGGTGCTCCTGGCCTGGGGCGCGGTGTGCGGTGCGGCCGCGGTGCGCACAACTCGGCTGACCTGAGGGGCGGACTTTCCCGCGCCGCGGTTCTAGGGTGAGGCCATGACGAAGATCGCCCGCCAGGCCAAGAACGCCCTCGAGATCATCCACTCGATGATCTACTTCGCACCGGAGGCCGCCGACGGTTTCGCCGCGCTCGGCCTGGAGCGGGGCCGGATGTCGTACTACGCGGGCCGCGCTGCCGCGATGGGTCCGGTCGGGCCCGGTCCCGTGGCGGCGACGTTCTACAACTTCAACCCCGAGTCGGTGGCCGCGTCCATCCCCCGCGCCTGGTCGATCGCGTCCCCCAGCGCGGTGCTCGACGCCCGCCTCCGCGCCGCCGACGCGGCACTGCGCCGGATGCTCGGCGACGTCAGCTCCGCGGCGATCGCCGAAGCCGCCGAGCTGGCCCGCGAAGCCAGCCAGGGATGCACCCCGGAGGGCAAGCCGCTCTACGCCGCGCACGCCGACCTGGACTGGCCGGACGAGCCGCACCTCCAGCTCTGGCACGCGGCCACCCTGCTGCGCGAGTTCCGCGGCGACGCGCACATCGCGGCGCTGCAGCGCGCAGAGCTCAGCGGCGTGCAGGCGCTGGTGCTGCACAGCTCGACCGGCGAGGGCTTCAAGCCGTCGGCGGCGCGGGAGCTGCGAGAGTGGAGCGAGTCGCAGTGGGCCCAGGCCGAGCAGGAGCTGCGCGAACGCGGCCTGATCAGCGGTGAGGGCAAGACCAGCGAGATCAGCGAGGCGGGCAACGCGCTGCGCGAGGAGATCGAGGCCGAGACCGACGCGATGTCGATGGCCCCGTGGCGCGCGCTGGGCGAGGCCAAGACCGAAGCGCTGATCGACAACGGCCGCCAGGTGAGCCGCACGCTGCTGAAGGCCGGTGCGGCGCCGCGCGACCTGTTCGGCCGCGACTGATACCTGCGAACGGGTGGTTCCGGGCCGCCGATACCATCGGTTCGTGCCGCTTCCTTCTTCGATCTCCCGCCCGACCCCGCGCGTCGTGCGAGGCCTGGCCCTCGCCGTGCTGGTGACGCAGGCGTTGATCTCGGTGACCGGCGTGATCGTCCGCGTGACCGGGTCCGGGCTCGGCTGCCCGACCTGGCCGCAGTGCTTCCCGGGCAGCATGGTGCCCATCGAGCACCCCGAGGTGGCGGCGCTGCACCAGGCGATCGAGTTCGGCAACCGGCTGCTGACCGGCGTCATCGGCTTCATCGCGCTGGCCTGCTTCCTGGCCGCGCTGCGCTGCCTGCCGCGGCGCAAGCGGCTGGTGCGGCTGGCGCTGATCATGCCGCTGGGCGTGGTCGCGCAGGCCATCATCGGCGGCATCACGGTCCGGGTGAACCTGGCCTGGTGGAGCGTGTCGGTGCACTTCATGGCCTCGGCGGTGCTGATCTGGCTGGCCACGATCCTCTACAAGGCCACCAAGGAAGGCGACCGCGAGCCGGTGGGCGTGGTGCCGACCCCGATGCGCAGGCTGCTGGTCGCGCTGGTCGCGGTGACCGCGGCGGTGCTGGTCGCAGGCACGCTGGTGACCGCTGCCGGCCCGCACGCCGGTGACCCGGACACCCCGCGGCTCGACGTTCCGGTGCAGACCCTGGTCCAGGTGCACGGCACGCTGGTGATGGCTTACGTGCTGCTGCTCGCGGTGTTCGGCGTGTGGCTGCGCAGCGCCCGCCCGACCAAGGCGCTGCTGAAGGCCTACGTCTCGGCCTGCGCGATGGTGCTGGTCCAGGGCGCGATCGGCTCGGCCCAGTACTACCTCGGCGTCCCGGAGGGGATGGTCGTGCTGCACATGGTGGCGGCCACGCTGGTGATCATCATCACCGCGCTGCTGTGGGGCGAGTCCCGCTACCGCGGCGCGCTGCCCGAGCCGGCCACCGAGTCCCAGGACGCCGAGCCCGCCGCGGTCTGAGCTCAGCCGAGGATGCCGCGGTCGTAGCCGGCGGCGACGGCAGCGGCCCGGTCGTTCACGCCCAGCTTGCCGTACAGGTGAGTGAGGTGGGTCTTGACCGTGGCCTCGCTGACGAACAGCTCGGCGGCGATCTCCCGGTTCGACCGCCCCCTGGCCACCAGGCGCAGCACTTCGCGCTCCCGAGCGCTCAGCGGCTGCTCCCCCGGTGACCGGACCCGCGACACCAGCCGCGACGCCACCGCCGGTGAGAGGACCGTGCGGCCCGCTGCGGCCGCCCGCACCCCGGCGAACAGCTCGTCGCGCATCGCGTCCTTGAGCAGGTAGCCGGTGGCACCGGCCTCGATCGCCGCGAGCGCGTCGGAGTCGGTGTCGTAGGTGGTGAGCACCAGGACCTTGCAGCGCTGGCCGCGGCGGACCAGCTCGGTGATCGCCGCGACACCGTCACCACCGGGCATCCGCAGGTCCATCAGCACCACGTCGGGGTCCAGCGCGACGGCCATCGCCACCGCCGACGGCCCGTCGCCCGCCTCGCCGAGGACTTCGATGTCGGACGCCGAGTCGAACATCCCGCGCAGCCCGTCGCGCACGACGGGGTGGTCGTCGACGATCAGCAGCGTGATGGCGCGCTCAGACATGGCGCACCAGCGGCACTCGCGCGGAGACGGCCGTCCCGAGCCCGGGCTCGGACTCGACCTCGAAGGCACCCGCGACCCGCTCGACGCGAGCGCGCATGCCGCCCAACCCGAAACCGCTCGTCGAACTGCTGGTGACCCGGCCCGGGTCGAAACCCCGACCGTCGTCGCGCACGTCCACGCTCACCTCGTCGTCCATGTAGGACAAAGTCACTCCCACCCTCCTCGCCTGCGCGTGCCGCCCGGCGTTGGCCAGGGATTCCTGCGCGATGCGCAGCAGGGTCGCTTCGATCTCCCCGTGCAACGGCTCGACCTCCCCCGTCACCGCGAACTCCGCCCGCACGCCCGATCCCGCTTCCCACTCCTCGACGACCTTGCGCAGCGCCACCGGCAGCGCGTCGTGCTCCAGCGCGCTCGGCCCCAGGTCCTGCACCGACCGGCGTGCCTCGCCGAGCCCGTGGCGGGCCAGGTCCGCGGCCCGCTCGACGTGCCTGCGCCCTTCGGCCGGGTCTTCGCTGTCCACCGCCGCCTGCAGCTGGGTGACGATTCCGGCCAGGCTCTGCGCGATCGTGTCGTGGATCTCGGCGGCCAGCCGTCGCCGCTCGTCGCTGATCCCGGCTTCCCGCGCCTGCTCCAGCAGTTGCGCCTGCAGGCCCGCGTTCTCCTCGTGCGCCTGCTTCAAGCGGGCGTTGGCCTGCTCCAGCTCGGCGATGGTGGCCGCTTTCGCCCGGGCGTTCTCCTCCTTCTCCGCGTCCAGCCGCACGAACAGGAGCAACAACCCGGTGTTGAGCACGAACAGCCCACCGAAGGCAGTCCACTGCATCAGGCTGCTCGGCGGCAGCCCGCCGGACTGCGATCCGGCCATGGTGAGCGCGTTGACCAGCAGCCCGGCCTTGATCGCGCGCGGGCGCAGCCAAGCCCCGGAGTCGAAGTAGCCGAGGATCGCGTAGATCGCGAAGAACGGGTTGAGGTAGGTGAGCACGAAGGCCAGCACCGTGCGAACGGCGTAGTAGGCCTGGCTGGCCGCACCGGGCGCGGACACGACTCGCCGGATCTTCGCCCAGCACAGCTGCAGCACGAGCGCCACCAGGGCCAGTGCGACGAGGAGCTCCGGCCGACCGTTGCGCATCACCTGCACCTCGGTGAGCAGGGAGATCAGCGTCGCGAGACCCAGCAGCACGTACGGTCCCCAGCTGACGTACCACTCCTGCCGCTCAGGCACTGCTCTACTCCCATCGGAACCAGCGCACCGCGGCACCGGTCAGCACCGACGTCCAGAAGACCACGATCACCAAGTGCACCGCGCTCGGCCAGCCCCCTCCGGCCGCTTGGTCGAGGGCCACCGACGCCGCCCCGAGCGGGGTGTACTCGACGGCGCGCTGCAGGAAGTCCGGCATGACCTGCACCGGGATCCACACCCCGGCGGTGAACATCATCGCGAGGAAGGCTACCGACCCGATCACGCCGGCAGTCTTCGCGCTGCGCGGCACCGCGGACAGGGCCGCGCCCAGCGCGAGCACGCTGAGCACGGTGAGCACCAGCGTCAACGCGTAGCCGACGAGCCCGTTCGGCAGAGCGACGCCGAAGGCCAGGCGGCCGACGGCCAGCGCCAGCATCACCGCGCACGCGACAGCGGCGCCGTGCAAGACCGCCTGCGCGGCCAACATCGCACCTGGCCGCACCGGTGTGGTCGACATGCGGCGGAGGATGCCGCGCTCGCGGTACCCGGCGAACACCGGCGGCATGGCCTGCACCCCGGCCATGATCATCGACATCAGCAGCACCACCGGGACGTAGAGGTCGATCACCCGGCGGCCGCCGAGGCCGGGGTTCACCTCGCGGAAGGCGGGGATCAGGCCGAGGATCACCAGCAGCACGGTCGGTGCGGCCACGATCCAGAACAGGTTGCCCGGTTCGCGGAGGAACAGCCGGGCTTCGGTCTTGAGGACGGCTCGGGTCGCCGATGCGTTCATCTCAGTGCTCCGCTCCGGTCAGGGCGAGGAAGGCTTCGTCCAACGTCGCGTCGGTAACGCGCAGCTCGCGGGCGGTGATGCCGCGGCGGGCCAGCAACGACAGCACCGATTCGACGGTCTCGTCGGTGCCGCTGATGACCACCCGGTCGCCCTGCCGCGTCGCCGACCCGGCTCCGGGCAGCGCGGCCAGTTCCCCGGTGTCGAGCGCCCCCAGCGGGGTGAAGGACATGACGACCGATGCGGCCGACCGGTGGATGAGCCCGCTCGGCGCGTCGAGCGCCACCACCCGACCGCGGTCGAGCACCGCGACCCGGTCGCACAGCCGCTGCGCTTCCTCCATGAAGTGGGTGACCAGCACGACGGTGACGCCGCCCGCGCGCACGTCCTCGATCAGCTGCCAGGTGTCCCGGCGGGCCCGCGGGTCCAGGCCGGTGGTGAGCTCGTCGAGCACGACGACCTGGGGATTGCCGATCAGGGCCAGCGCGATGAACAGCCGCTGCTGCTGGCCGCCGGACAGCTCGGCGAAGCGGGTGCCGAACCGGTCGGCGAGGCCGAGGCGTTCCGCCAGCGCCCGCCAGTCCGCGGGGTTCTGGTGGCAGGCGGCGTGCAGTTCCAGCGCCTCGCGCACGGTGATCTTGGGTTGCAGCTGGGCGTCCTGCAGCTGCGCGCCGAGGATCCGGGTGAGCCGGTCCCGGTCGGTGGCCGGGTCCAGCCCGGCCACCCGCACCCGCCCGGCGTCGGGGTGGCGGAGTCCTTCGACGCACTCCACCGTGGTCGTCTTGCCCGCGCCGTTGGTGCCGAGGATCCCGAAGATCTCCCCCGCTTCAACGGTGAAGCCGACCCCGTCCACGACCGGTCTTCCGGCGTAGGACTTGCGCAGCCCGTTGACTTCGATGATCGCCATGCCTGGAAGTCTCGTGGGCGGCGACCGCCCCGGACATCGGCCGGCTCGCTCGACCTGGCATCAGCCGATCGGCTGATGGGAGATCTCAGAAGCGCAGCTTGGGCTTGCCCTCGCGCTCCCAGCGGCGCCAGAGCTCGGGCATCTCACCGGCCAGCCACTGGTAGAACTCGTGCACCGTGCGCAGGCGCCGGGCTCGTTCGCCCTGGCCGCTGAACATGCGCAGCCCGGCGCCGGTCAGCTCTTCCAGACCGGTGACCCGCTCCATGCGGTGGCGCACCAGATCCGGCCAGCGGTCCTCCTCGACCCGGTACAGGGCGGCTTCCTTGCCCTGCCGGGTGGTCTTGGAGACCACGCCGAGCCGCATCAGCAGCCGCACGTTGGTGCTGATCGAGCCGGTGCTGGCGGCCAGCGCCAGGGACAGCTCGGCGGCGGTGCGCTCCGGCGGGTCGCAGACGAGCAGGAACGCCAGGACGCGCCCGGCGATCAGCGGCATGCCCTCGCTGGCTTCGAAGTGGGCCGCCATCTGCTCGATCCACTCCGACATGGCCGGTCGGTCGGTGCGCTGCACGTAGTCGGACACGACGGCTCCCCGTGATCGAGTTCAGTCCTCGCTGAAAAGGTAAACCACAGCGAAGCCCGCGACCAGCCGCCGACCGGCGTGTCGGGCGGAGCGGATCAGCTGTTGCGCGCGCCCATCGCCCGGCGGTGCGCGGCGCCGACCTTCATCGCCCCGACGGTCTCGCCGTCCCACTCGTGGGCGGTGAGGCCCTCGACGGCCTCGACCAGGGCGTTCCCGGTGGCGACGTCGGGGACCATGACGTCGCCGAAGCGGCCGTCCTCCCCCACCAGCACGACGCGGGCGCCGGCCTGCCCGAGGTTCTCCACGACCGCGCGAGCGGAGTCGCCGTGCGCGCCGACGAACGCCTTGGCCGTCGCGATCGCCTTCGGCGCGGGAGCGGTGGTTTCTTCGCTAGCCGTCATGCCCCGAATCCTAATCCGGAGCCGGGGAAGATCGAGAGGTCGTGATGAGTTGCACCTGTTGAGGACGACAGCGAAGGAGTCAACATGCGTGCCATCCGGGTAGCCGCGAACGGCGGCCCCGAGGTCATGGAGCTCACCGAGATCGAGTCACCGGAACCGCAGCCCGGCCAGCTGCTGGTCGAGGTCGCGGCGATCGGCGTGAACTTCATCGACACCTACCAGCGCAGCGGCGTGTACTCGATGCCGCTGCCCTTCACGCCCGGCTCCGAGGGATCGGGCGCGGTCGTCGCGGTCGGCGAAGGCGTGACCGGGTTCGAGGTCGGCGACCGGGTCGCCTGGGCGATGGCGCCGGGCAGCTACGCCGAGCGGGCGCTGGTGCCCGCGGACAAGGCGGTCCGGGTGCCGGTGGGCGTGAACTCGCGCACCGCGGCCGCGGCGCTGCTGCAGGGCCTGACCGCGCACTACCTGGTCACCTCGACCCACCCGGTGAAAGCCGGTGAGACCGCGCTGGTGCACGCCGCCGCCGGCGGCATGGGCCTGCTGTTGACCCAGCTGATCAAGCACCTCGGCGGCAACGTGATCGGCACCGTGTCCACCGCCGAGAAGGAGGCGCTGGCCCGCGAGGCCGGAGCCGACGAGGTCATCCGCTACACCGAGGTGGACGTGGCCGAGTCGATCGCCGACCTCACCGACGGTCGCGGCGTGGACGTGGTCTACGACGGGGTCGGCAAGACCACCTTCGACGCCAGCCTGGCCAGCCTGCGCCCGCGCGGCACGCTGGCGCTGTTCGGCGCGGCGAGCGGCCCGGTGCCCCCGGTGGATCCGCAGCGGCTGAACTCGGCCGGTTCGGTGTTCCTGACCCGCCCCAGCCTGGCGCACCACATCCTGACCCGCGAGGAGCTGGACTGGCGGGCCGGTGAGCTCTTCGACTGGATCTCCAACGGGGTGCTCGACATCCGCATCGGCGGCACCTACCCGCTGGCCGACGCCCGCAAGGCCCACGAGGACCTGGAAGGACGCCGCACCACGGCGAAGCTGATCCTGCTGCCCTGACCAGGCTTCAGAAAGGCCAGCCGACGACCGGCAGGCTCAGCGCGGAATCCACCGCCAGGGCGACGAACACGATCATCAGATACGTGTTGGACATGTGGAACAGCTTCATCGGCTTGGTCTTCTCGCCGCGCTTGGTCGCGGCGTGCAGCCGGTGCGCCAGCACCAGGAACCACGCGCCCGCCAGCACCGCGAACGCCGCGTAGAGCCAGCCGGTCGCCGGCACCAGCAGCAACGTCCAGAGCACCATCAGCCAGGTGTAGGCCACGATCTGCCGCGAGACGTAGGTCGGCTCGGCGACGACCGGCAGCATCGGCACCCCGGCGCGCTCGTAGTCGTCCTTGTACTTCATGGCCAGCGACCAGGTGTGCGGCGGCGTCCAGAAGAAGACCACGCCGAACATCACCAGCGCAGGCCAGTCGACGCGCCCGGTCACCCCGGCCCAGCCGATCACCACCGGCATGCAGCCGGCCGCCCCGCCCCAGACGATGTTCTGCGCGGTGCGGCGCTTGAGCACCAGCGTGTAGACGAAGACGTAGAACAGGATCGTGCCGACGGCCAGCGCCGCGGCCAGCAGGTTCGTCGTCGCCCACAGCCAGGCGAAGGAACCGACCCCCAGCGCGATGCCGAAGACCAGCGCGTGCCGGTTGGACACGGTGTGCCGGACCAGCGGACGCGCGCGGGTGCGCTTCATCACCTGGTCGATGTCGGCGTCGGCCACGCAGTTCAGCGCGTTCGCGCTGCCCGCGGCCATGGTGCCGCCGATCAGCGTGGCGATCACCAGCCACGGCGACGGGATGCCCCGCACGGCCAGCAGCATCGCGGGAATGGTGGTCACCAGCAGCAGCTCGATGACCCGAGGCTTGATCAGCCCCAGGTAGGCCTTCAGCAGCTCAGCGGGTCGCCGAGCGTGCCTCTCGCGGGTGGCGTCGACGGCGGTGGTCACGACGCTGCGCTCGCCGACGGCATGGCACTCCTTGGGGCAACTTCGACTGATCAGCCGTCTACGAATAGTAGGCGCGCTACTGAAGCGGGACGCGCGCGGGTGGCAGGGAACCGCCCAGTGGCCCTGGTCACGCGGTGTCACCGCTATCCTGGTGGCGCCTCCCAACCGCAATTCAGACGGGTCGGCACGTGGCTGATCGGACACGACTAGGCTGCCCGTCGGACGAGGGATAACCGCGGTTCGAATCGGTCCAGCGACCGCATTCACCCGGCAACCGGGAATACCGCCGATGGAAAAACTTGGAGCTGCGTCCGTGTCCGTCACCGACGACCTTGCCCGCTTGACCACCAAGCGACTGCCCGAAGACTGGAGCGAGCTGGACCAGCGCGCGGTGGACACCGCTCGCGTGCTGGCCGCCGATGCGGTGGAGAACTGCGGCAGCGGCCACCCCGGCACCGCGATGAGCCTGGCCCCGGCGGCCTACGCGCTGTTCCAGCGCGTCATGCGGCACGACCCGACCGACCCGGAGTGGATCGGCCGCGACCGGTTCGTGCTCTCCGCAGGCCACTCGAGCCTGACGCTGTACGTGCAGCTCTTCCTGTCCGGCTACGGCCTGGAGCTGGAGGACCTCAAGCAGCTGCGCAAGTGGGGTTCGAAGACCCCCGGCCACCCGGAGTACGGGCACACCGCCGGGGTCGAGACCACCACCGGCCCGCTCGGGCAGGGCCTGTCCACCGCGGTCGGCATGGCGATGGCCGCCCGCCGCGAGCGCGGCCTGTTCGACCCGGAGACCGCTGCCGGTGAGAGCCCGTTCGACCACCACATCTACGTGATCGCCTCCGACGGCGACATCGAGGAGGGCGTGACCTCCGAGGCGTCGTCGCTGGCCGGCACCCAGCAGCTGGGCAACCTCACGGTGATCTACGACTCGAACGAGATCTCCATCGAGGACAACACCGGCATCGCGCTGACCGAGGACACCGCCAAGCGCTACGAGTCCTACGGCTGGCAGGTCCTCACCGTGCACGGCGGCGAGGACGTCAAGGGCCTGCTGGAGGCCATCGAGACCGCCAAGGCCGAGACCTCCCGCCCGACGCTGATCGTGCTGCGCACGGTGATCGGCTACCCGGCGCCGACCAAGATGAACACCGGCAAGTCCCACGGCGCCGCGCTCGGCGCCGAGGAGGTCGCCGGGGTCAAGACCGCGCTGGGCCTGGACCCGGAGCAGTCCTTCCAGGTCGACGCCGACGTGCTGGCGCACGCCCGCGAGGTCGCCGCCCGCGGCAAGGCCGCGCACGCCGAGTGGCAGGTCGCCTTCGACAAGTGGGCCTCGGCCAACCCGGAGCGCAAGGCGCTGCTGGACCGGCTGGCCACCCGCGAGCTGCCGGCCGGTTGGCAGGAGAAGCTGCCGACCTGGGAGGCCGACGGCAAGTCCATCGCCACCCGCAAGGCCTCCGGTGAGGTCCTCAACGCGCTGGCCGACGTGCTGCCCGAGCTGTGGGGCGGTTCGGCCGACCTGGCGGAGAGCAACAACACCACGATGAAGGGCGTCGAGTCGTTCGGCCCCGAGTCGATCTCCACCGACGCCTGGACGGCCAGCCCGTACGGCCGCACGCTGCACTTCGGCATCCGCGAGCACGCGATGGGCGCGATCCTCAACGGCATCGCGCTGCACGGCGGCACCCGCCCCTACGGCGGCACCTTCCTGGTGTTCAGCGACTACATGCGCCCGGCGGTGCGGCTCGCCGCGCTGATGAAGGTCCCGTCGATCTTCGTCTGGACGCACGACTCCATCGGCCTGGGCGAGGACGGCCCGACGCACCAGCCGATCGAGCACGTGGCGGCGCTGCGCGCCATCCCCGGCTTCTCGATGGTCCGCCCGGCGGACGCCAACGAGACCGCGGCGGCGTGGAAGACCATCCTGGAGAACCCGAGCGGCCCGGCCGGTCTGGCGCTGACCCGCCAGGGCGTGCCGACGCTGGAGGGCGTGACCGCCGAGGGCGTCGCCAAGGGCGGCTACGTGCTGGCCGACGCCGGCAACGGCGAGCCCCAGCTGGTGCTGATCGCCACCGGTTCCGAGGTGCAGCTGGCCGTCGAAGCCAGGAAGATCCTGGAGGCCGACGGCGTTGCCACCCGCGTGGTCTCGATGCCGTGCGTCGAGTGGTTCGACGCGCAGGACGAGGCCTACCGCGAGCAGGTCCTGCCGAAGGCGGTCAAGGCCCGCGTCTCGGTCGAGGCCGGCATCGCGATGCCGTGGTACCGGTTCGTCAAGGACTCCGGCGAGTCGGTGTCCATCGAGCACTTCGGCGCCTCGGCGGACTACAAGACCCTTTACAACGAGTTCGGCATCACCGTCGACGCCGTTGTCGCGGCGGCCCGGCGCAGCCTGAGCAACGCCCAGCAGGCGTGAGCGGAGGAATTCCTGTGACCACCAACCCGAACCTCAAGGCGCTGAGCGAGGCCGGGGTTTCGATCTGGCTGGACGACCTGTCCCGCCAGCGGATCACCTCGGGCAACCTGGCCGAGCTGATCACCGACCAGGCGGTCGTCGGCGTCACGAGCAACCCGACGATCTTCGCCAACGCGCTGTCCAACGCGGCCGACTACAACGAGAAGGTCCGCGAGCTGGCCGCCCGCGGTGCCAGCGTGGACGACACCGTCCGCGAGCTGACCACCGCTGACGTGCGCGACGCGGCGGACATCTTCCGCAACGTCTGCGAGTCGACCGGTGGCGTCGACGGCCGGGTCTCCCTGGAGGTCGACCCGCGGCTGGCGCACGACACCGAGCGCACCGTCGCCGAGGCCGTGGACCTGTGGAAGGCCGTGGACCGGCCGAACCTGATGGTCAAGATCCCGGCGACCGTCGAGGGCCTGCCCGCGATCACCCGCGTGCTGGCCGAGGGCATCAGCGTCAACGTCACGCTGATCTTCTCGGTGCAGCGCTACCGCGACGTGATGGACGCCTTCATCGCCGGCCTGGAGCAGGCGAAGGCCAACGGTCACGACGTCAGCCAGATCGCTTCGGTCGCGTCGTTCTTCGTGTCCCGCGTGGACACCGAGATCGACAAGCGGCTGGAGAAGATCTCCGGTGGTGAGGCGCTGCGCGGCAAGGCCGCGATCGCCAACGCCCGCCTGGCCTACGCGGCCTACGAGGACGTCTTCGCCGGCGAGCGCTGGAAGGCCCTGCAGGCCGCCGGCGCCAAGGCGCAGCGTCCGCTGTGGGCGTCGACCGGCGTGAAGGACCCGTCCTACTCCGACACGCGCTACGTGGACGAGCTGGTCGCGCCGAACACGGTGAACACCATGCCGGAGGCGACGCTGAAGGCCACCGCCGACCACGCCGACGTTCGCGGCGACACGGTCAGCGGCACCGCCGCCGCCTCGCAGCAGGTCTTCGACGACCTGGCGGAGGCGGGCATCGACCTCGACGACGTGTTCGCGGTGCTGGAGCGCGAGGGCGTGGAGAAGTTCGAGAAGTCCTGGAACGAACTGCTGGAGACGGTCAACCAGCAGCTCGAGCAGGCCAAGTAAGCAGTGGCGGCGGGGTCGGTCCCGGACCGGCCCCGCCCCCGCTCTTTCCGGGCTGTTCGGCCCCATCCAGATCGAGCGCTGTTAAGGAAATACATGGCAACCGAAATTTCCGTCGACATTCCCGATGTGGCGCTAGCGGCCGAGGCCCGACCGCTGGTCGAGCGGTTGGCCACCGATGCGGTTGCCGGCAAGCTCGCCGCCCAGGACGCCACGCTGTGGGGCCCGGACGCCGAGCCCGAGGCATCCATCCGGCTGTCCTGGACGACGCTGCACGAGAGCTCCCGCCCGCTGCTGGCCGAGATCGACGCGCTGCGCGCCGAACTGCACGCCGAGGGCTTGGACCGCGTGGTGCTGGCCGGCATGGGTGGCTCGTCGCTGGCCCCCGAGGTGATCACCGCGACCGCCGGGGTTCCGCTGGTCGTGCTGGACACCACCGATCCCGGTCAGGTCGCCGACGCGCTGTCCGGTGATCTGGAGCGCACCGTGCTGGTGGTCTCCTCCAAGTCCGGCACCACCGTCGAGACCGACTCCCACCGCCGCATCTTCGAGCGGGCTTTCCAGCAAAACGGAATCGATCCTGTGACCCGCATCATCGTGGTCACCGATCCGGGTTCCCCGATGGAGTCGGCCGCGCGCGAGGCGGGCTACCGCAAGGTGTTCACCGCCGATCCGCACGTGGGCGGCCGCTACTCGGCGCTGACCGCCTTCGGCCTGGTGCCGGCGGGTCTGGCCGGCGCCGACGTGTCCGCGCTGCTCGACGACGCTGCCGCCGCGTTCCCGCGGTTGAGCGCCGACGGCGACGGCAACCCGGCCGTGCAGCTGGCCGCCGCTCTCGGCGCTGCGCACGCCGGTGGCGCGGAGAAGGTCGTCTTCGCCGACACCGGTTCCGGCATCAAGGGCTTCGGCGACTGGGTCGAGCAGCTGATCGCCGAGTCCACCGGCAAGAACGGCACCGGCCTGCTGCCGGTCGTCGTGGAGGGCACCGACGCGCCCGGTTTCGCCGACGCGGGCCCCGACGCCACCACGGTGGCGGTCGGTCCGGCCGTCGCGGGCGCGCGGATCAGCACCCAGGGCCCGCTGGGCGGGCAGCTCCTGCTGTGGGAGTTCGCCACCGCGCTGGCCGGCCGGCTGCTGGAGATCAACCCGTTCGACCAGCCGGACGTGGAGGCCGCCAAGAAGGCCGCGCGGGCGCTGCTGGACGGCCCGGCCGGTGGTCCGGCCGCGACGCCGGCGCTGGTGGACGGTTCGATCGAGGTGCACGCCTCCGGCGACTGGCTCTCGGCCGGAGTCGGCACCGTGGTCGAAGCGCTGCGCGCTTTCCTGGCCACCGCCCCGAAGAACGGCTACCTGGCGGTGCAGGCATACCTGGACCGCCTCGACGACGCCTCGGCCGCGGTGCTGCGTCCGGAGCTGGCGCGCCGCACCGGTCTGCAGACAACCTTCGGCTGGGGTCCGCGATTCCTGCACTCCACCGGCCAGTACCACAAGGGCGGCCACCAGAACGGCGTGTTCCTGCAGATCACCGGGGACGCCGAGCAGGACCTGGAGGTGCCGGAGCGGCCGTACACGCTGGCCGGTCTGCAGCGCGCCCAGGCGCTCGGCGACGGTCAGGTGCTGGCCGAGCACAACCGGCCGGTGCTGCGACTGCACCTCACCGACCGGGTGACCGGTCTGGTCGAGCTGGTCAAGGCCGTGCAGGACCTGGCGCAGGGAGGTGCGCGGTGACCCCGCCCAACCAGCAGTGGCAGAACCCGCTGCGGGATCCGCGGGACAAGCGGCTGCCCCGGATCGCCGGCCCGTGCGGTCTGACGATCTTCGGCGTGACCGGTGACCTGTCCCGCAAGAAGCTGATGCCGGCGATCTACGACCTGGCCAACCGGGGCCTGCTGCCGCCGGGCTTCGCGCTGACCGGCTTCGCCCGCCGCGACTGGGCCGACCAGGACTTCGGGCAGGTCGTCTACGACGCGGTCAAGGAGCACGCGCGGACGCCGTTCCACCAGAGCGTCTGGGACCGGCTGGCCGAGGGCATCCGGTTCGTGCCGGGTTCCTTCGACGACGACGAGGCGTTCGACCGGCTCGCCGACACCGTCAAGCACCTCGACGCCGAGCGCGGCACGGGCGGCAACCACGCGTTCTACCTGTCGGTGCCGCCGTCGGCGTTCCCGACGGTGCTCAAGCAGCTGTCCCGCTCCGGGCTGACCGACCACACCGACGACGCCTGGCGGCGGGTGGTCATCGAGAAGCCGTTCGGCCACGACCTGGACAGCGCGCAGCACCTCAACCGCATCGTCAACGAGGTGTTCCCCGAGGACTCGGTGTTCCGCATCGACCACTACCTCGGCAAGGAGACGGTGCAGAACATCCTGGCGCTGCGCTTCGCCAACCAGCTGTTCGAGCCGATCTGGAACTCGCACTACGTCGACCACGTGCAGATCACCATGGCCGAGGACATCGGCCTGGGCGGTCGCGCAGGCTACTACGACGGCATCGGCGCGGCCCGCGACGTCATCCAGAACCACCTGCTGCAGCTGATGGCGCTGACCGCGATGGAGGAGCCGGTCTCCTTCTCGCCGCAGGACCTGCGCGCGGAGAAGGTCAAGGTGCTGTCGGCGACCAAGCCGGTCGGCCCGTTCGACCAGACCACCGCGCGCGGCCAGTACACCGGTGGCTGGCAGGGCGGTTCGCTGGTGCCGGGGCTGCACGAGGAGGGCGGGTTCGCCGCCGACTCGATCACCGAGACCTACGCGGCGATCACCCTCGAGGTGGAGAGCCGCCGCTGGGCCGGGGTGCCGTTCTACCTGCGCACCGGCAAGCGGCTGGGCCGCCGGGTCACCGAGATCGCGGTGGTGTTCAAGCGCGCCCCGCACCTGCCGTTCGACAGCACGATGACCGAGGAGCTGGGGCAGAACGCCCTGGTGATCCGGGTGCAGCCGGACGAGGGCGTGACGATGCGCTTCGGCGCGAAGGTGCCGGGCACTTCGATGGAGGTGCGCGACGTGACCATGGACTTCGGTTACGGGCACGCCTTCACCGAGTCTTCGCCGGAGGCCTACGAGCGGCTGATCCTGGACGTGCTGCTGGGCGAGCCGTCGCTGTTCCCGGTCAACGAAGAAGTCGAACTGTCCTGGAAGATCCTCGACCCGGTGCTCGACCACTGGGCCGCGCGCGGCAAGCCCGAGCCCTACAAGGCGGGCACCTGGGGTCCGCCGTCGGCGGACGAAATGCTGGCCCGCACCGGACGCGTCTGGAGGCGACCGTGATCATCGATCTGCCGTCCACCACGACCTCTCAGGTCAACAAGAAGCTGGTGGAGCTGCGCGAGACCGGTGGCGCGGTCGCGTTGGGCCGGGTGCTGACGCTGGTGGTCGTCACCGGCGACGGCACCGAGGTGGAGAAGGCCATCCAGGCCGCCAACGACGCCAGCCGGGAGCACCCGTGCCGGGTGATCGTGGTGGCCAGCGGGGCGCGGCAGGCCGCGCCGCGGCTGGACGCCCAGATCCGCATCGGCGGTGACGCGGGCGCTTCCGAGGTGGTCGTGCTGCGCCTGTACGGGCCGCTGGCCGACGAGGGCGCTGGTTCGGTCGTCCCGCTGCTGCTGCCGGACGCCCCGGTGGTGGCGTGGTGGCCGACCGACGCCCCGGACAACCCGGCGAAGGACCCGATCGGCGCGCTGTCGCACCGGCGCATCACCGACGCGGCCAACGAGGCGGACCCGATCGCGTCGCTGCAGAAGCGCTTGCGCTCCTACGCGGACGGGGACACCGACCTGGCCTGGACCCGGTTGACCTCGTGGCGCGCGATGCTGGCGGCGGCGATGGACCTGCCGCCGCACGAGGCCGTCACGTCGGCCACGGTGACCGGTGCGGCGGATTCCCCGTCGACGGATCTGCTGGCCGCGTGGCTGGCCAGCTACCTGGACATCCCGGTGCGCCGGCTGGAGCACCCGCGCGGGCCGGGCATCGTCTCGGCGGTGCTGGAGCGCCCGTCGGGCAACGTGGAGATCGTCCGCCCGGACGGCAAGGTGGGCACGCTGACCCAGCCGGGTCAGCCGGACCGCCGGGTGTCGTTGCACCGCCGCGAGGTCCGCGACTGCCTCACCGAGGAGCTGCGCCGCCTCGACCCGGACGAGATCTACGAGGCCACCCTCGAAGGCCTGGACAAGATCGTCCGCGACGAGGAGGCACCGGCGCAGGCGGAGGACTCATGAGCCAGGTCGTGGTGCACGGGTCGGGCGAGCTGCTGGCCGCGGCGGCGGCCGCGCGGTTGATCACCGCGCTGGTCGACGCCCAGGCCGCGCACGGGGTGGCGTCGGTGGTGCTCACCGGCGGCCGCACCGGCATCGGCGTGCTCGAGCAGGTCCGCCGCTCCCCAGCCCGCGACGCGGTGGACTGGTCCAACGTGGACTTCTACTGGGGCGACGAGCGGTTCCTGCCGGACGGCGACCCGGAGCGCAACGAGACCCAGGCCCGGCAGGCGCTGCTGGACCACGTCGCGGTGGACCCGGAGCGGGTGCACCCGATGGCCGCTTCGGACGGCAAGTTCGGTGCGGACGCGGATGCCGCCGCGGCGCACTACGCGGAGGTCCTGGCGACCACGGCGGCCTCGGCCACCGACATCGCGGTGCCCCACTTCGACGTCCTGCTGCTGGGCGTCGGCGAGGAGGGCCACACGGCGTCGCTGTTCCCGGACACGCCGTACGTCGAGGAGACCGAGCGGACGGTGGTGGGCGTGCACGACTGCCCGAAGCCGCCGCCGACGCGGATCTCCCTGACGCTGCCGGCGATCCAGGCGGCCTCGCAGGTCTGGCTGATGACCACCGGCGCGGCCAAGGCCGAAGCGGTAGCAGCGGCCCTGGGCGGGGCGAAGCCGGTGGACATCCCGGCAGCAGGTGCCCGCGGCCGCGACCGCACGCTGTGGCTCCTCGACTCCGAGGCAGCGGCGCAGGCCAGTTGATCAGCCGAAAGGGCGCTTCCCCTCGGGGAGGCGCCCTTTCGGCTTTCATCAGGCGTGGTCGAACGCGAAGTCGGCGAGCACGGCGCGGTGGTCGCTCCCCCGGGTCTCGACCACCTCAGCACCGGTGGGCGTGATGCCCCGGTGGAGCACGTGGTCCAGGCGGACCAGCGGAACGGCCGCCGGCCAGGTGAAGCCGAAACCCGCCGGTTCGGCTTCGCCGAAAGTGCGCAGCAGCGGCCCCATCTCGCGGTCGGTACTCGCCGTGTTCAGATCCGCGAGCACGACCACCCGGTCCGACCGGTCCGCGACGAGCGCGGTGCGCAGCTCGGCCAAGCCCCGGTTGCGCTCGGCGACCGAGTTCGGGCGCAGCGACGGCAGGTGCGCCACGTACACCTCGATCGGGCCGCTCGGGGTGCGGATCCGCGCCCGCAGTGCACGGGTCCACCCCATCCCCAGGTCCACCGGCTCGGCCTCCTCGATCGGATACCTGCTCCACACCCCCACCGTGCCCAGCACCTCGTGGTGCCGGTAGTCCGCGCCGAGGGCTTCCCGCACGGCCGAGCGCGCCGGCCCGGTCAGCTCCTGCACCCCGATCACGTCCGCGCCGGTCGCCGCCAGGTCCGCGGCCGTCGCCGCCGGGTTCTCGTTGGCCGCGAACATGTTCTGGCTGGCCACCCGGAGGTCGCCGGACGCCGATGCCTGCGGGAGCAGGGCAGCGCCGAACGCCGCGCACCACACCGCTGCCGGGACCAGCACGGTCGCGGTGGCGCGCGTCCTGCCGACCAGCCCCAGCACCACGAGAACCGGGACGAGCAGGCCCAGCCACGGCGCCGCGCTGTCGAGCAGGGTGCCCGCACCGCTGATGTCGGGCACCAGCTCGTGCGCACCGAGCAGCAGGGTGAGCGCCCCGCAACCGATCAGAACCGTCACCCGCATCGCCGGCTCGCAGTCTGCCGGGCAGCCGGCGGAATCATCTTGGTCACGTTCACACCGGCAGGTTCGACGCCCGAGATGAGAGTTGGATGAGAACTTGCATGCTGGTGCGGTGCGGATTCTGGTTGTCGAGGACGAGTCGTCGGTGCGGGACGCGGTGGTGCTCGGTCTGCGGAGCGAGGGCTACGAGACCAGCACCGCTGGTGACGGCGCGCAGGCGCTGACCGAGATCGCCCGCTGGCGACCGGACGCGATCCTGCTCGACCTGCTGATGCCGTTCATGGACGGGTTGACGCTGTGCCGCCGGCTGCGCGCGGGCGGCGACCGGACGCCGGTCCTGGTGCTCACCGCGCGCGATGCCGTGACCGACCGGATCGCGGGACTGGATGCGGGCGCGGACGACTACCTGGTCAAACCGTTCGACCTGGACGAGCTGCTCGCCCGCGTGCGAGCGCTGCTGCGGCGCAGCTATCCCGAGGACAACGCGGTGCTCCGCGTCGCCGACCTCACCGTGGACACCGCAGCGCACCTCGTGCTGCGCGGGGACCGGGTGGTCGAGCTCAGCCGGACGGAGTTCGCGCTGCTGGAAGTGCTGGTCCGCAACGCCGAGCAGGTGCTGCCGCGCGAGGTGATCACCGAGCGGGTGTGGGGCACCGACTTCGGCCCGGCCTCGAACTCCCTGGAGGTCTACGTCCGCTACCTGCGCCGGAAGCTGGAGGCGGGCGGCGAATCCCGGCTCGTGCACACCGTGCGGGGCATCGGCTACCGGCTCGGTGCGCGGTGAAGCGCCGTTGGCCGCTGCGGCTGCGGATCGCCGTCGCCACCGCGCTGGCGGTAGCCGCGGCGGTGGCCGGCATGGCGGTGGCCGGGTACGCGATCGTGGCGCACGAACTGGACCGCTCGCTGAACCTCGGGTTGACCCGGGAGGTCGCGCGCCTGGTCCGGCTGGAGCAGTCCTCGCCCGGGGCGTGGTCGCCCGCCGGACCCTGCGTGTTCCTGGCCGCCCCGGCGTGCGTGCAGAAGGTGGACGCGGACGGCCGTGTCGAGGGCGACAGCGCGTTGCCGGTGGATGAGCGCACCCTCGCTGTCGCCGCTGGGCGCAGCGGGGCGTTCTTCAGCGACACGTCGCTGGAGGGTTTTCCGGTGCGGATGTTGACCGCACCGCTCGCTCCCGGCAAGGCCGTCGAGGTCGCGGTCCGCTCCGACCGCGCGGACGAGAGCCTGCAGCGCATCAGCCTCGCGCTGCTCGCGGCGGGCGCGGTCGGAGTGGTGCTGGCGGCGGTCGCCGGGTTCGCCGTCGCCCGAGCGGGGCTCAAACCGGTCGCCGCGCTGACGTCCACCGCCGAGCGGGTGGCCCGGACCCGAGACCCCGAGCAGCACCTAGCGGTCCGGGGTGACGACGAGATCGCCCGGCTGGCAACGGCTTTCAACACGATGCTCGGCGAGCTCCAGCAAGCGCTGGGCGCGTTGCGGGAGTCCCTGACCGCGCAGCGGCAGCTCGTCGCCGACGCCTCGCACGAGTTGCGCACCCCGCTGACCGGTCTGCGCACCAACATCGACCTGCTCAACCGGGCGGACCGGTTGAGCCCCGAGCAGCGGGCCGCGACGATCGAGGCGCTGCGCGCGCAGGCCGTCGAGCTGACCGGGCTCGTCACGGACCTGATCGACCTGGCGCGCGGCGACGAGGCACCCGCCGAGGAGACCGAAGCCGTCCGGCTGGACCAGATCGTCGAGCAGTGCGCGGCCAGCGCCCGCCACCGCTACCCGGGCATCACCTTCGAAACCGACCTCGAACCGACCGTGCTCGACGGGGTGCCGCGCACGCTGTCCCGCGCGGTGACGAACCTGCTGGACAACGCGGCGAAGTTCAGCCCGGCCGGCGGATCCGTCCAGGTCCGGTTGCACGGCGGGGAACTCGTCGTGCGAGACCGCGGGCCGGGCATCGCGGCAACCGATCTCGACCGCGTCTTCGACCGGTTCTACCGCTCCGCCGCCGCTCGCGGGCTGCCCGGCTCCGGTCTCGGCCTGGCCATCGTCCACCAGGTGGCCACCGCGCACGGCGCCACCATCACCGCGGAGTCACCGCCCGGTGGTGGGGCGTTGTTCCGGCTGCGGTTCCCGACGACCTGATCCGCCGTCGCGGGTTCAGGTGCCGAACTGCCAGGAGGTGAGGTAGTCGTGCTGGCGGGGTGTGAGCTCGTCGATGGTGATGTCGTAGGCCGCCAGCTTGGCCACCGCCACCTCGTTCTCGATCTCCGCCGGGATCGGGTGCACCGCCGGTTCCAGCTCGCCCGCGTTCTCCACCAGGTAGCGGACCGCCAGCGCCTGGGTCGCGAACGTCATGTCCATGACCTCGGCCGGGTGGGCTTCGGCGGCGGCTTGGCCGAGCAGGCGGCCTTCGGCCAGCAGCAGGATCCGGTGCCCTTCGGGGAGGGTGTACTCGACGCAGTTCGGGCGCACGTAGCGGCGGCTGGTCGCCGTGCTGGTGAGGTCGTCGACCGCGATCTCCAGGTCGAAGTGCCCAGAGTTGCCGATGACGGTGCCGTCCTTCATCGACCGCATGTGCTCGACGGTGACCACGTCCCGGTTGCCGGTGGTGGTGATGACCAGGTCGGCTTCGGCGGCGGCCTGGTGCATCGGCAGCACCCGGAGGCCGTCGAGCTTGGCTTCCAGCGCCCGCACCGGGTTCACCTCGGTGACCACGACCTCCGCGCCCATGCCGCGGGCCCGGGCCGCCACCCCGCGCCCGCACCAGCCGTAGCCGGCCACCACCACGGTCGCACCGGCCAGCAGGATGTTGGTGGCGCGCAGGATTCCGTCGATGGTGTTCTGGCCGGTACCGTAGCGGTTGTCGAACAGGTGCTTGGTGAGCGCGTCGTTGGTGGGCAGCACCGGGTAGCGCAGCGCCGCGGCGGCGGCCATGTTGCGCATCCGGATCACGCCGGTGGAGGTGATCTCGGTGCCGCCGATGATGGCGGGCAGCAGTTCCGGGCGCTGCTCGTGCACGGTGGCGGTCAGGTCGGCGCCGTCGTCGACGATCAGCGTCGGTTCGACGCCGAGCGCGCCTTCGACCTGCTGGTAGTAGGTTTCGCGGTCGCAGCCGTGGAGCGCGAAGACCTCGGCGCCCAGGTCGCGCTGGATCGCCGCGGCGACGTCGTCCTTGGTGGACAGCGGGTTCGACGCGCACAGCGCCACTTCCGCACCGCCAGCGACCAGCGCCCGGCACAGGTTGGCCGTCTCGGTGGTGACGTGCAGGCAGGCGGCGATGCGCTGTCCGCGCAGCGGTTTCTCCGCTGCCCAGCGCTCGGTCAGCCCGGCCAGGACGGGCATGCGGCGGTGGGCGAACTCGACCTTGCGGGCGCCGTCGTCGGCCAGCGCGGGGTCTCGCAGCAGCGGCATCGGCTGCTTCCTTTCCTCGGCGGGAGCGGGACGGACCGAGTTCACCGCGACGGCGCGGCGCGAACCAGAGCACGAACCGGGCAACAACCCGGCACCTGCTGGAACGCGCTGGAGGCGGGCGGATTCGGCGCGTAACGTCGGCCGGGTGGCACGCCAGTCCGACCTCGCGCAGAAGCGCCGCAGCCGCGGCCACACCCAGGAGACGCTGGCGCACCGGCTCGAGGTGGACGTCTCCACCGTGGCGCGGTGGGAACGCGGTGCCTCCACCCCCACTCCGCGGATGCGGGAGGCGCTGGCCCGCGAGCTGGGGCTGTCGCTGGACCAGCTCGCCGCGCTGCTCCCCGGCGCGCCCAGCCCGGTCCCCGCACCCGTCCGGGAACTCCCCGCGGTCGATCCCGTGGAGCTGATCAAGGACGTGTGGACCTCCGCGGAGCGCGACGGTCTCGTCTCCCGCCTCGCGGAGAACTCCCCCGCTCCCGCGCTGACCGGCGATCGCGCGGTGCGGGTGGCCCACCAGTGGCTGATCACCCCACCTCCGCCGGCGGTGGCGTGGACGAGCGGGACCGGTCCGCGGGTCGGGCGCGGCACGCTCGACCGGATCCAGGCCCGGTTGCGGTACCTGCACCACGCCGACGACGTCGTCGCCGGTGGGGACCTGCACACCACCATCCGCGGCGAGGTCGCCCGCACGGCGTCCCTGCTGCGGACCGCGAGCTACCCGGAGGAGGTCGGTCGCGGTCTGCTGCGGGCCGTCGCCGAGCTGTGCCAGCTGGCGGGCTGGTCGACGGCCGACGGCGGGCACATCGCGACCGCCGAGCACTACTACCTCAGCGGCATCCAGGCCGCGCACGCCGCCGACGATCCGGTGCTGGCCGCGCAGGTGGTGTCGGCGCTGGCCGGTCACCTGACCGAGTTCGGCCGGGCGCGCGACGCGGTGCTGGTGGCCCGGTCGGCGCTGGCGCGCATCGACGGACTCGACCGCGGCGCCACCACCCCCACCGTGCGGGCGCTGCTGCACGCGCGGGCTTCATGGGCGCACGTGGAGGCCGGCGAGTTCAGCCAGGCGGCGACCGCGATCCAGCGCGCGCAGGACGAGTACGGCGACCGCCGCGACGACGACCCGGACCCGGCCTGGACCTACTGGCTGACCCCCGAGGAGATGGACATCATCGTCGGCCGGGTCGACACCGCGCTGGGGCGGCACCAGCGGGCCCAGCAGCGGTTGACCTCCGCGATCGGCAGCTGCGACCACCGCCGCGTCCGTGAGACGGCGCTGTACACGACCTGGCTCGCGGACGCGCACCTGCGCGCGCAGGACGTCGACCGCGCCGCGGCGCTGGCCGATCGGGCCCGGCAGCTCAGCGAGACGATCCCCTCCGCTTACAGCGAGCGCGCCGTGCAGCACCTGACCAGGCGGCTCGCGACCGCGCGGTGAGCCAGCGGATCAGGTGGTAATTCCTCGCCATCGCAGCGAAAAGCGCGCTGCGGCCCGTAACCTGTGCCGCGCGGTCGACGACGAGCCGGAGGCGAGCTGGATGACTCGTGCACAGGGGTTGCGCCGGATCCGGGCCAACGCGCTGGTCCTGGCGCTGGGGTTGGTGGCGGTCCTGCTGGGCCTGTTCAGCGCCACCGGCGCGGCGGCCCAGGGGCCGAGCACGGCGATGCGCGGGATGTGGATCGCGTCGGTGACCAACATCGACTGGCCGAGCAGGCCGGGCCTGTCCGCCGAGCAGCAGCAAGCCGAGTACCGGAAGCTGCTCGACCAGGCCGTGAGCAACAAGCTCAACGCGGTGTTCGTGCAGGTCCGGCCGACCGCGGACGCGTTCTGGCCGTCGCCGCACGAGCCGTGGTCGCAGTGGCTGACCGGTGTGCAGGGCAAGGACCCCGGTTACGACCCGATGCGGTTCATGGTCGACGAGGCGCACCAGCGCGGTCTGCAGTTCCACGCCTGGTTCAACCCCTACCGGGTCAGCATGCAGGACGACCCGCAGAAGCTGGTGCCCGAGCACCCCGCCCGCAAGCACCCGGACTGGACCTTCGCCTACGACGGCAAGCTGTACTACGACCCCGGTGTCCCCGCGGCCCGCGAGTTCGTCACCGAGGCGATCATGGACGCGGTGCGCGAGTACGACGTCGACGGCGTGCACCTGGACGACTACTTCTACCCCTATCCCGCCGGCGGCCAGCAGATCCCGGACCAGAAGACCTTCGCCGAGCACGGGAAGGACTTCGCGAACGTCGAGGACTGGCGGCGGCACAACGTCGACCAGCTGGTGTCCGAACTGGACGCCCGGGTGCACGAGGTCAAGCCGGGGGCGAAGTTCGGCATCAGCCCGTTCGGCATCTGGCGCAACGCGTCCAGCGACCCGGCCGGTTCGGACACCAGCGGCCTGGAGTCGTACTCGGCGATCTACGCCGACACCCGCAAGTGGGTGCAGGAGGGCTGGGTCGACTACATCGCCCCGCAGGTCTACTGGCCGATCGGCCACCCCGCCGCCGACTACGCGAAACTGGTGCCCTGGTGGTCCGGGACGGTGGCGGGCACCGGCGTGGACCTCTACATCGGACAGGCGGCCTACCGGGTGGGCCAGGAAGGCTGGACCGACCCGGCCGAGCTGTCGAAGCACCTGGCGCTCAACGCCGAGCAGTCCGACGTCGACGGCGACATCTTCTTCAGCGCCAAGCCCCTGACCACCAACGCCGCCGAAGCCATGGCCCGGCTGGTCGCCGACCACTACGCCGGCTGATCAGTCGGCCGGCTCGTCGCAGT